>DATJWZ010000032.1:0-6162 GCA_035500795.1 Candidatus Eiseniibacteriota bacterium
CGGAGCTGCCACGAAACGATCTACCAGCAATTCCTGCACAGCCGCCACGCGGCTCCGGCATGGGCTGCCATCTACGGTGAAAAAGGACTCACGCCCGAGCAGGTGAATTTCTCTGAGACCTATCAGCCTGGCGGAACTCGACGTCCTCCGCACCCGTTTGTGCAACTCGAGGGTGGCTCCGCGATGGCCAGCGGTTGCGAGCAGTGCCACAGTGTCGGCAAACCGAACAGCGACGGCACGATCGGCAACTGCACAGCCTGCCATACCCGCCACACAAGCTCGGTGCGGATCGCGCGTCTTCCCAGCACCTGCGCCCAGTGTCACATGGGCCCCGATCATTCGCAGATCGAGATCTATGAGGAATCGAAGCACGGCATGCTCTTCCAGGCACAAGAGCATCTGTTGAATCTGGACGCTCCGCCAAAGACCCTGACCACGCGAGACATGTTTGTGCCCACCTGCGCGACCTGTCACATGAGTGGCATCAACGGCATTGGCGTTACGCATGACCCGTCGGAACGCCTCTCCTATTACTTAGCGAATGCGATCACCGAAAAGCGCCCCAACTACGCGGCCGCCCAGGCGAAGATGAAGCAGGTTTGCTCGCAATGCCACACTCCGGCCGTGATTGACCGTGTCTATAGAGAGGCTGAACAAGTCTTGCAAGGCACCAATGAAAAAGTATCGGCAGCCAAGGCGATTGTAGATGGACTACACAAGGACCAGACCCTCAGTGGCCCGCCGTTCTCGCAGCCAATTGATTTCGTCTATTTCGATCTTTGGCACTATGACGGACGCACCAGCAAGCACGGCGCTTTCATGGGAGGCGCCGACTTCGTGCAATGGCACGGCAACTATCCGATGCTTCAGAAGACTGTCGAGCTTCAATCCATGGCTGCCGAATTGCGGAGGGCGCATGGTAAGGCTAAGTGAACGCTGGTGGGCGCGTCCTCAGATCTGGATCGAGGTCTTCGTGATTTTGAACATCGGATTTCTAACGTTCGATATTTTCCTGGCACACTCGGTGAACCAGTTCCACAATCGCGCGGAGTACATTCCTTTCTTTTTCTCCGCCACGGCTCCGATCATTCTGGTAATCGCATTAGCCCTACGCTATCGTCGCCCTTCGCTCTGGAAATATTTGGGCCTCATCATCGGAGCCGGCGCCCTCCTCGTCGGATGCGCCGGAGTGATCCTTCATCTTGAAAGCCGCTTTTTCTACGAGCGGACCATCCGCAGCCTCACTTATTCGGCTCCGTTTGCCGCGCCGTTGGCATATGCGGGATTGGGATTTCTTCTCATCATGAACAGACTGGTTGATCCTGAAAGCGTGGAATGGGCACAGTGGGTCCTATTCCTCACAACGGGAGGATTTGTCGGAAACTTTATCTTCAGTCTCGCCGATCACGCAGGAAATGGGTTCTTCAATCCCTTCGAATGGGTGCCAGTGATCGCGAGCGCGATTGCTATCGGTTTTCTTACCACCCCGCTTGTAATGCGAGTATCGCGTAAATACATCGATCTCTGTGCCGCCGTATTAGTGTTGGAAGCCGGGGTTGGGCTCTGGGGATTTGCACTGCACGCGGCCGGAAATCTGCGAGGACCTTCGATTCACGCCTTTGACAACTTTATTTACGGAGCGCCGCCCATGGCTCCACTCTTGTTTCCAAATCTCATGGTGCTGGGAATCATTGCGCTTTGGCAGCTTCGGTTGGAGTACGGTTTAAATACACAGTGAAACGTAACAGGCAGCCCCCCAATTCGATCGCAACGAAAGGCAGGTATGGATTGTTATCAATCTTCCTGACTCACCGTTCACAATACAGGGATGTTTAAGGAACACACACATTGCCGACAAATGGGGTTCCTGGTGATATCCAGCCTGGCGCGGAATTCGAGAGCGGTGGCACCGTTGATGATCGTCGCAAGCGGCTCTTTGTGAATATTTCCGAACGAAGGATGGAAGAAACAGGGCCTGACATCTCCCGAGGCTTCAATGACTGCGGAAACCCATGGAGCATTGCAGAGCGGTGCCACGGGCTGAACCTGGCCGAGATAAGCGCGAAAGTGCGAGACGATCTTCCGCAATTTGTTCGGGTTTTCCAGTACGAATCTGCTTTTTTCCCCTCTGCAATATTTGCTGATTACTCGTTCCATTTCGGCGGCGAGTTCCTCGACCTCGTGAGCGTCAAGGGCGACTTTGCTCTGCTGCGCGGAGGACCATCCTTCGGGGCGATTAAAGGCGCTTGACGTAACATCGGCAGCCAGGAATGAAATGGAATTCAGCCCCAGTTCTCTCGCCGATTTTACAGTGTCGCACAGCGACAGATGATTGGCTTTCTGCACTGTGCAGCGCGCCGTAATCGGCATGTCCTCGCGTAATCGACGGATTACCCGGACGCCAGCCGTCAACTTCTCAAATGCTCCGGAGACACGACGAATCGCATCATGGAGGCCGGTGGGGCCGTCCAGGGAGACAGTGATGTCGTCCATGTTGGAGGCGATCTTCTTAGCGTGCTCCTCCAGGAGCAACCCCGCCGTCAGTAAGGTGACTCGTATCCCTTCGCGGCGAATCATGGCCGCAAGTTCGAATATGTGCTGGTTGAGCTGAGCTTCTCCGCCAGAGAAGGCGACCCATTGAACCTTCATTTTGCGAAAAGACACTATCTGATTTTCCAGATCGGCGGGGGTGAGTTGGCGCGGCTCACGGATTCGCCAGATGTCACACATCGCACAGCGGCAGTTGCATTGGTTGTGCGGCGAGATCACCAGCACAGGCAACGTCGTAACTTCATGGGCGGACAGAGACGTTCGGTCGTTCCCGAGAGACCCGCTCAACGTCGAAACCGGCACTACGCTGGTCATTGACCGATCTGCCCCCAGAATAGGTAGAAACGGGAAGGTTCCCGTCGTCTTGCCAATCGCGCTTTGATTGGCCGCAGCGCCCAGTCGATACCGTACCACGGACGCAATACTCGCCACTGGATGCCAAATCGATTTGCGAGTTGGTCGAGTGTCTGTTGAGTAAGGTATTCGCGGCTCGGGATGCTGTCGGACTCGAATCCGAATCGCTGCTTGAAGGAAGCCCGCTTTTCCCCCAACATGGCCCGCCCGCTTTCCTCTCGCCGATAGAAGGCTGAGTCGGTGATGATCACATGGCCCGGGCAGCGCAAACAGCGCAAAGCTTCGGCAAGGGTCACTTCATAATCGACAGAGTAATGGAATGAGGCATTAAAGATAACGACGTCAAACTGCGCGTCGTCGAAGGGTAAGCAATCCATCTCTGCCTGAAAGCTCTGGAACGGCTGCTTCATGTGGCGAAGGTAGTGAACCCCGGCACCCAATCCATCAGCTTCGTTATCGAGAAGATCGACGGCTACAGTGCGATGACCTCGCAATCCGAGACGGTAGCTCAACCAGCAGTTGCCGGCCCCAATGTCGAGAACATCGCATCCCTTGGGATGGCAGCTCTCGATTTCAGGCAAGACGTGTTTCTGCAAATGCTGAAACGTGCGAGCCCGAATTTGCCACTGCCATGAGTTGTTGCCGGTCAGATCCCGGAATGGCAGCGCAAGATAATAGTCGGATGAGCTTGATCCGCGCCCTTCTTTGGCGCGAACGGCTGAATACTGCTCGGTGAAGCGGTCGAAATACAGTCGTCGCTCCGGGCGTAGTCCGCGAAAGATTCCATCTTTTTCGATAATCGCAAAGCCGCAGCCAGAACAAGGATGGAAGCTCTCGGAAGAAGCCGCGGTTGGGGAGTGTCTGCGGCAATTAGGACAGAGCAGACGAAGCCTGCTCATATTTCCAGAGAAGCTCATCTCGTGCTCGTGAAGATCGCTGTCGATCATAGCTAATTCCTCACGAACTCCAGCAAGATATGATCCGCCAGGCCGCGCACTCCAGCGCAGCGGCCGAGCAGCGCGTCGGCTTGGGCCGCAAAGTGCATCGCGAGCGGAAATCTTACAGCAAACGACTCCGCATAGCTGGGCGGAATTGCTACTCCAATACCTCTCCAGGATTTGAGGCTAAACTCCGGTGCGAACGCCTTTGATAGGGATCGCACGCTTGGATAGCGGATCTGCAACACAGATCCATCCGCAAGACGCGCGACGGTGCCGGACTTCCGCCATCTTCTAAAAGCCTTTTCCAGATTTCCCTGCGCCATGTGCCAAAAGATTTCCCAGAGACAATTCGGCCCCAAGAGACATAGGAAAGCGGTTGCTCCTGGACGAAGCAACGCTGCCAGATCTCCGGCTACACCTCGGAGGTCTTCAACACAATTGATCGCGCCGAAATTAGAGATTATCCCGTCGAAAGGAGCCCGATCCCGCAATTGCTTGAGTTGTTCGATGGCAAGGACATGAAGTTCTACAGAGGGTTTTCCGCAGGACGACACGCGTCGTTTTGCGACCATGATCATCTCCGACGAGCAATCCACGCCGAGAACCTTAACTCCGTGCTCCGCAAGGAAGCACGCGTCAACACCGGTGCCACACCCAAGATCCAGCACGCGGTCACCTCGCCGAAAGGCTTTCTCTAGTGCTTCCCAAACGAGCGCTCGCTGCGCCTGGCCGATCCTGGAGTAAGTAAACGTCGAATCGTACGTGTCGGCAATGCCGTCGAATGGCGCCCCGCAGAAATTGGATTGAACGGTGGACACGAGTGGTTCAGGCCTCCACCTCGTTCGCCGATGCGTACAAATTGGATCGATGGTCGGCGACGGCGTTTTTCAAGCGTTCGAGATCGGCGAACGGAGCATTGAGCTGTCCCCTGAGCCGTTTCAATTCAACTTCACTTCGAATTAATTGGTCAGCAAAGCCGTAGAAACGACGCGAGTGACGGCCCCGAAGTCGTACATCGCGATCCGAACCCTGGCTCCAGACTTTGAGCGGCTCCGTTTTATCGGACACTTCTGAGAAATAGGGTGTGCCCTTGATCGGGTATGCGACAGTGGTGAAGAAAATGTCGGGATCAGTCGCTTTTATGTGATCGATTGTCGCTTCGATATCACAAATTTCCTCGCCTTCGTAGCCCCACATGAGGAAGACGCCTGTCTGTATTCCATAGGTCCTGCATAGAGCAACGGCATTCCCAACTTGTTCAACGGTGACACCGCGTTCCATGGCATCGAGGATTCGCTGTGAGCCGCTCTCCGATCCGATCCAGATGCGAAAACATCCCATCTCAGCGAGCGTCTCGATCACTCGAGGGTTCAGGCGGTCCGCTCTCGAAATACATTCAAAGGGTAGGTGTAATTGTCGGCGTCGAAGTTCAGCGGAGTACTCGAAAAGCCAGCCATGATGGATGGTAAAGACGTCGTCTGCCATCCATCCGATTTCAGGGCTGTATCGATTCACGCACCATTCCACTTCCTCGGCTACCGAAACCGGCGAACGCCGGCGATGAGTCTTTCCAAAGACTTGATGGCTGCACCAGCGGCAGTGGTACGGACATCCACGCGCCGTAATTAAAGAGACGGAGCCCTGTCCATGGTGTTCACGCCAGGTTGCAAGATACCGATCGAAATCAATTGCTTCGCGAGCCGGCCAAGGCTGTGCATCGAGATCATGGATCTGAGCCCTTGGCGGAGTTCGTACGATCGTCCCATTACTTTGTCGAAAAGCAATTCCGAGCACCTTATGGAGTGCGTCGTTTGATCCCGCTTGAAGCAGCGGGATTAGCTCCTCACAGGTCAGTTCACCCTCGCCGACGACAACCACATCAGCTCCAGCTGATAAGTATTCCTCGATATACGCTCCTGGCTCCGGGCCACCTACAATTGTTTTCCAACCCGCATTCTTTGCTCTGCGAAGAATCTCGACCACATTGGGACGGGTCATTAGGTTCGCGTAGACACCGAGTATTGACGGTGGCCCTTGTTCGAGCATGTCGAATAAGGCGCTGCGTGAAGAAAACGTGGAATCAAACACTTCAATCTGAAGACCTTTGCTGCGCAGGTAGGAACAGATATAGAGGATCCCCAAGGGAGCATACGGCTTCATGATCTGAAGCTCTTTGGGATCGTCGTAGAGAAAGTAGCCGTGAGTGAGAAGTAGGTCCATGGATGCAATAGCTCCCGCCCCCTATGAGTTGCCGAAGGAGTTGGGGACTTGCAGTTGCACGAACTGGCTCACAGGCGGATCAAGCGCTGTGGGATGC
>DATJWZ010000033.1:0-7805 GCA_035500795.1 Candidatus Eiseniibacteriota bacterium
TCATCTACGTCTGGGGTGAGAGGCTAAGATCACAGGCTAGCGGGACGCGTTTCTTGTCCGTTCTGAGCGCGGTCCGCGAACGTCCCAGGGTAATGCCTGGGGCATGAACGCGACTACGCATGTAGGCTCTTGACCAGTGACATTTTCGGACGCGGGTTCGACTCCCGCCGCCTCCACCACTTTGTTTTAATAATCATGAATAGTCATAAAACATAGGAAAATCCTCAGCTCTCAATTCGGCTTGGCCATAAAAGCGTAAAGATCACGGAGAAACACTAAGCACCGTGGGTCAAGGCTCGACGAGAGCTGTGGGCTGCTAATGTTCGCAAGGCCGGGACTGTCCTTCAAAGCAGTAGAAAGAGGTCGCGTCGGAAGCAACCGCAGCGGGTGAAAACCGCTTAAAGTTTGGGAGTTTCCTGATTTCAGCTCGCTCGTCGCAGCTTTCGATGGACGCGAAGCAAGACCGTCTCAGGGACACGTAAAGTCCGGTAGCCACGCTTGTGGCGAGACTCTTCTTATCCCCAATGACTCACACCGGGTTCCCGTTCGAAGATCCCGCGTTGTCTTTTGACTGAGAGCCCAGAGTTTTGAGATCTCGATGACGCAGTACATTCCCTACGGTTATAGCTGTGCGTCGTTATCCCTTTTGAAACTCGAACTAAGGTAGGATGCGGGAAAACCCAGTTTCTATCGCTCAGATTAAGAACCACTTGCAACAGTCTCTAATCGAAAATCAATGGAGAGTGGTCAAGGCCTGTTGTACCAGGAGAACTACGTGCTACCTCGCCGAATGAGATTGCTCTGTTTTTGTGCTGTCATCACGGGATCAACTCTGTTCGTGAACGCCCAGCAGGCCCGCAAAACAGAAAACATCATTTTTATGATGACGGATGGATTGCGATGGCAGGAGGTTTTCCGCGGAGCCGACAGCAACTTAATCAACAAGAAGTATGGCAAAGTTGCTGATATCGAAAGTGTGCGGAAGGATTATTGGCGGGAAGACACTGATGCGCGACGGTTAGCTTTGATGCCTTTCCTGTGGCAGGTTGTGGCGAAACAGGGTCAGATCTATGGCGATCGCGACAAGCACTCGGATGCTTTCGTCACGAACGGCCTGAACTTCTCATATCCAGGTTACAGCGAGACTCTCTGCGGCTTTGCCGATCCCAGAGTGAAGAGCAACGACAAGATCCCGAACCCGAATCTCACGGTTCTGGAATGGCTGGAAACCAAACCTGGGTATCGCGGCAAGGTTGCTGCGTTCGCAGCCTGGGACGTGTTTCCGTCGATTTTCAACGCGAATCGCGCTGGCTTTCCTGTGAACGCTGGATATGACGCGTTCGCCGAGGCGTCTGCAAATCCCGAGTTGATCTTCTAAATAAGTTGAAGAGTGACGGCCCGCGCGTTTGGGATGAAGAGCCCTTCGACGCTATCCCCTTCTATACGGCGATCGAATACCTGAAAGAACACAAGCCGCAAGTGCTCTTCATTTCTTTTGGCGAAACCGACGACTGGGCACATGAAGGCGACTACGCCCAATATTTGGGCGCAGCGCACCGCGTTGACTATTACATCCGAACGTTATGGGAGACAGTGCAGACCATGCCCGAGTATCGCGGCAAAACCACGCTGATTGTTTCTTCCGATCATGGCCGAGGCAGCGGGCGTCGAGACTGGAGAGACCACGGAGAAAAGATTCCGGATTCAAAATACATCTGGATGGCGTTTCTTGGCCCTGATACCTCACCCCTGGGCAACCGTGCGAATGTGCAACCTGTTTCTCAAAATCAGATCGCAGCCACGCTGGCCGCACTTCTCGGAGAGGACTATCCAAAGGATGTGCCCAAGGCCGGTCAGCCGATTTCTGACGCAATACCGCACTAAGGACAATGAGAAATCTCCTCGGTCGTGCCTCCCATCTTTGTGGTGATGTCGAGTGGGTTTTTGTGCGGTGCAACGCCTCCCGGAGACAACAACCGAAAGCACGGAATTAACTCTAAGGGAGGAATTGAAAGTAATAATCGGAATCGATTTTGGTACGACGAATAGCGACGTTGCCATGGCCGATGAATTCGGCCACGTCACAACAGCACGTTATCCGTCCGGCGATGCTGAACGGGAGCCATTTCCTCCACCTCAACAACCTTGCCTTCCAGCTGCTTGTAATCCTGAAAAAACCTGCGCAACACGAGTAGATGGTGTCGAGGAAGCTGGCTTGCTTCTTGGTAGGAATTGAATTCGGGATCTCCGGTGGCGACGGCAATGATCTTATGATCTTTCTTCCCGGCATCCATCATCGTAATGAGCCCAATTGCTCTGGCCGGGATAACGGTGAGAGGCGCAACGGCTTCTTGCGAAAGCACCAGCACGTCGAGCGGATCATCATCTTCAGCCAGAGTCTGCGGAATGAAGCCATAATTCGCGGGGTAGTAAACGGCGGAATACAGAAGACGATCCATTCTGATCAGTCCGCTTTGCTTGTCCAATTCGTACTTGACGCTCGAGCCCAATGGAATCTCGACAACGGCGCGGAATTCCCTGGGCAGATGCTCTCCGGGTGTTATGTCATGCCATGGGTGTGACATTTTGAATTTCCAAGTGACCTGGTAGGAGTTATCAGCCACTCCTGCTTTCGGGCGGGAACAGCGCTTGAAGGTGAACCCCTTCACCTGTTTCTTTATTGTAGTCAGTTCTCGATCCAGCCGACATTTGAGCGGTGGACCATTGATTTTCAGATTTGCTCCAAGACCGCTCTCAGGTACTTCCAGAAATCCTCGACCGTAGAAATCTGTACGCGTTCGTTTGGACTATGCACATCGATGATTGTTGGTCCGAACGATGCCATCTGCATACCGGGATACTTCTCGCCGATCACGCCGCACTCCAGACCCGCATGCATGGCAAGCAACTTGGCAGCTTGCCCGAAGGTCTTCTGATGGACCGACTGCAGCTTCTGCACAACGTCGCTCTTCGGTTCCGGCTTCCAACCGGGATAGCTGCCAGAATGCTCGACCTTGAATCCTGCGAGCCGGAAAACCGTTGCAACCATCTGTGCCGCCGCCCACTTGCTGCTCTCAAGCGCGCTGCGCTGGCTGGTAACGATGTCCACTCGCCCACCTTTGGTCATCACCGTCGCTAAGTTCGTGGAGTTCTGAGTCAATCCAGGGACGTCGGGGCTCATGGCCAAAACACCGTGCGGGAGACCCACCAGCAGATCAGCTATGCGCTGCGCATCAGGTGTATTCAACACTTTTGCCGGAACTTCAATCTTCTCGGCTGAAATGGTCAGTCCGGGATCGAACGATCCCAAGTCTGCTTTGCAATCGGATTCGGCTTTGGCGATGAGGGCGCGCAATTCGCTCTCCTTACGTTCCTCGATCACGACAGAGGCAGACGCTTCCCGGGGAATCGCGTTCTGCGCGCTGCCCCCCTGTATGTCGGAAATCTCGGCGGCGAGCTTGCCAATTGCGTCCTGGAGAATCCCGCCCAATAAGCGCAGCGCGTTCCCACGTCCCAAGTGGATGTCCACGCCAGAGTGGCCGCCCTTCAAGCCCGACATTTTGACTCGCCACGCTGCATTTGAGGTGGGTGCACGCTGTGAGATTTTGCGACGTCCCGTCGTTTTGACGCCTCCGGCACAGCCAATGCAGATCGTTCCGATTTCTTCGCTGTCAAGATTCAAAAAATACTTGGACTTCAGCATCCCCCCAGGGAATTGTGCGGCGCCTGTCAGTCCCGACTCCTCATCGATCGTGAAAACGAACTCGAGAGGTCCGTGCGCAATATCTTTACTCTCCATTACGGCCAGGGCGGCACACACCCCGACGCCATTATCCGCGCCAAGCGTTGTGCCTTCGGCTCGCAGCCAGTCGCCATCGCGCGCGATCTGAATCGGGTCCGTGTCGAAGTTGTGCGCTGTGCCCTCGTTCTTTTCGCAAACCATATCGAGATGCCCTTGCAATATGGTCATCGGCGCTGCCTCGCGTCCGGCGTGCGCCGATTTGCGGATGACCAGATTGCCAACTCGATCCTGCATCACTTCCAGTCCGAGGTGGCCCGCTTGTGCAACGACATACTCGCTGGCGGCTGCTTCTTTGGTGGATGCACGCGGAATCTTCGCCAGTGCGTCAAAGTGCTTCCAAATCTCCTTCGGTTCCAACCCTATAAGTGCAGATGTCATGGACTGCTCCTTCAGCGATCAGCAACCAAGCATTAAAGCAGATTCCTGGCGGCTGAAGACGGGAATCTCCAACCTCCTGAATGTATCGGTCAATTCGACAGCTGGACCGCATCAGGTCACTCGATAAAGAAAAAGAACAAGGATCAAGAAGCCGATGACATACGCGACGTAAGCGTTGAGCTTTCCATGATGCATCCCCGCCAGCAGTTTCGCAGCAGCATTCACACTGGCTCCCACCGGATGAAAGAAGAGACGATCGACCAGGTGTGTCTCGTCTCGGCGTCGGCGAATGGCCGTCCGAAAATGAACTGCGACGGTCTCCCTTGTGTCCTCGACGATATTGGGCCGGAAAATCGCCTGAAATACGACCCGCACGGGGTTCGAAAACCCGGTTGCCGTATAAGTCATCTCCGGCAGCAAGTTTGGAATGCCTCCTGCCCAAACCTCGCTCTTTACGACTGCCCGCCGGCGAGTAAGTCGAGTGATGATAAACCACGTCACAAACAACAAAATCCCCAATGCGATGATGCTGTAGGAGGGAGACATGGCGAAGACGACCGGATTCTGCTCCCCGCCTCGCAGCAAAATTACCAGACCTCGGCCTGGCAGCCAGTGTGCTCCGGTTTGGGCTCCCAGGTTGTTGAAGTCGGCAACAAAAGCCGGTGGAAGTTGTCGGTTGGCTTCGGTCGCCGTAAAGAATGGCGGAATCAGAGAGGCGGACGCGCTGCTCCCCGCCAAGGGTTCGACGGCTAAGTTCAACGCCGGGATGACATAGGTCGGCAGCACTCCCAGCAAAATGCAAGCGACAGCGAGTAGCGTAAGTGAGAACCGTGGCTTACGTGAGAATTCAGAGCCATTGAAACTCCAACTGCTCCGCGGAATTCCGAGAAAGCTCATGGCGTAAGTCTTGACGAAACAAGTGACGGCCAAAGCGGCCGTCAGCGCCAGAATTGCTCCTGACAGTGCAAAGACGATCTTGACGGCGGGTGAAGAAAGAAGCGCGCTGCGCAGGAATGTCTGCAGCGTAAGCCACTCACTCACGAAACCATTGAAAGGAGGCACCGCTGCAATCGCCAGACAGCCCGCCAGGAACACAACAGATAAGGCGGGCATCGAGCGGATCAGGCCGCCTAATTGATCCATATCTCTTGTGCCAGTGGCAGCCTCAATGTTACCGGCTCCCTGGTAAAGCAGAGCTTTATAGGTGGAGTGATTCAGCATGTGATAGAGCGCCGCAGTTAGCGCCAGAGCAGCCGGGATTGCATTTCCAGAGTTTCGGAATACGAGAAAAGCTCCGATTCCGGCGACGATGATCCCGGCATTCTCTATCGAACTGTGGGCCAGCATTTTCTTGAGATCGTTCTCGGTGGTTGCATAGAGAATGCCCACGAGCGCTGTAACGGCCCCCACTACCAAAGCCAACACACCCGGTCCCACGCCACTCGGAGGAGCCAAGTCGGCATTGAGTCGCAGGATTCCATAGAAGCCAAGATTCAGAGTTACTCCCGCGAAGACAGGAATGAAAATGGAGGGCGACGCCGTATAAGATCGCGGCAGCCAGAAATTCACCGGTACAAGTCCAGCTTTCACGCCAAAGCCGAAGAATCCCAGGAGAAACACGCCCCATAGGGCTACATGCGAAAAGTGTGCAGCGCGAAGCATCGCAAACGAATATCCTCCCGCCACGTGCGCCGCAATCAGAAATGCGATGACGATTGCAAGAAAACCTGCTTCGCTCATCGCCAGCATGATGTAGCCCGCGCTCAAATCGGCATCTGGTTCCTGTTCATAGTTCACCAGCAAATAACACAGGATCGACATGCACTCCCACGCAATCAGAAATGTCAGACCATCGCCTGCAGTGAGGATAGAAACCACCGACGCCATCAGCCCGAAGTGAAGCACTGCGTAGCTCCCGGCGGAGTAACGCTCTTTCGTGTAATGCGCCAGGTAATCGGGCGCGAAGATGCAACAGGAAAAATAGATCAATCCCCCGGTAAAGAGAAAAATGGCTGAGAGAGCATCAAGATGAAGAGAGAGAGTTCCGAAGCCATTCAGCGTCCAGAGATTCAGATGAGAATCAACGCCGGAGGCGAGTCGCAACCCAGCTGCGCCCATCATCGTAATCGAGCAGAGAGTGCCAAACCAGGCGATGGCCAGAGAGCCATACTTCCCCCGAAATAACACCGACATGATCAGCCCGAGGGCACAAAGAAGATAGAAGAGTACGAGAGCAGCTCCGGACAAGGCACTCATTTCAGGCCTCCTCCGCGGGACTCAAGGAACTCCGGATGAGTTGCTTTCTGCCTGAAATAACGAGCAAGCCATGGAGGATTGCAAGTGGCGGCGGCGGAACACCGGGTACTTCCAGATCAACCGGCAAGACCATGCCTACGCCGCCAGCGGACATAAAGCTTCTTCCGAAAACTCCCCCGCTGATCGCGCATGTTCCAACGGCCAAGACCCGTTTCGGTTCGGGCATCGCTTCGTAAGTCTTTGTGAGCGGCCCCCGCATGTTCTCGCTAACGGGCCCGACCACCAGGAGAACATCCGCGGTGCGCGGCGTGGCCGTCAGGAAGATACCGAGCCGGTGCATATTGTAGAGAGGATTGTTTAACTGCTTGACTTCGTGCAGGCAGGCACCGCAGTCTCCCGCGTCCACAACCATGACGTGGAGCGAACCGCCAAACGCCCAATCCAAGGGCGCGTACTCTTTTCGTGCCGGAGGAGCTTGCGCCCACTCATAGCCTCCATCCCAATTAAGCAGATCGGGATTGCCGAAACGGCAGCGCTGACACCATATACAGGTCCGCAAATCCACACTTGTCACATTCTCGCTTGCTGTGATCGCGTGTACGGGGCAATTCGAGGCAGCTTGCGAGGCTTCTCGCGGAGACGGAAACCTTGTCGGTATGGGGCGTCCCGGCGATACTCCTGCAGCACTCTCAGGCACCGCCGGATACCGCGTTGAGTAAATTCCTTTTCGAACTCCGTTCCAAAACCACCAACTCATCGGATCGGCTCCTTAACGATCGCACTCCGTCGCTGATAAACCGAAAGTTGCCAGAATGATCGGGAAATCCTGGAAAGCAAAATCCTCCACGGCTACGTGAAGTCCCAGCCAATTTCGGAAAGACGGCGCAAAGATCCGGTAACGTTGTACCTTCCCTAGGTTGTCCACTCTGATCCAGTGCACAGCGGCGCCGATTGGCGCCTCGGCCCATCCTGATGCAGCACCCGAGGGAATCTCGTGGATCGGAGCGCAGACCTCCCCCGCCTCTATTGACTTGATCGCCTCGTGAATCAACTTTGCGGATTGCTGCGCCTCGGCAAACAGCACGCGCAGCCGGGCAAAGCCATCCCCTTCTTTTTCGCAAGGAATGTCGAAGCCGTATTGCTCGTAACCGGAATAAGGGCAAGCACGACGCAAGTCATGAGAGAGGCCCGAAGCACGTCCGAGCGGCCCCACGAGATCAAGATCGCGGGCGTCCTCTGGGCTGACGATACCAACGTCTTCGAGCCGGTCTAAGAAACTGCTGCTGTAGCGCAATCGCTCTTCGAGTTTTTGGAGTTGTACCGAGGCGGTTTCGACGGCACTTAGCAGTACCTGGCAGTGCTCGGCTTC
>DATJWZ010000034.1:0-1629 GCA_035500795.1 Candidatus Eiseniibacteriota bacterium
CAAAACACAGTGTTACGGAGCTGGGAGTTTCGGCAACTCGGTGATCGCTTTGTACGAGGACCACAAAGGCAATCTCTGGGTGTCTGCTCAGACGGGAGTCTGGCGCTGGGCGCCTGGGCCTCCAGAGCACTTTAGGCTTCCGGGTGGCAAAGTCGAGGCCACTGCGTTAATTGAAGGGGATAGTGGCGAACTTTTGATAGCCACCTCTATCACGGGGAGGGCTACAACCACCGGCGCGATCGAAGGACTGAAACAGCTTGCGGACGGGAAAATTGCGAGCTATGCACCTCCGGGATTTGCCGAACACTTCCGCCCCAAATGCTTATTCCATAGCAGTGATGGCAGTTTATGGATCGGAACGGTGCAGGGTCTGTTGCACGTTTATCGAGGCAGGATCGACAGATTCGCAACCGCCGACGGCCTTTCCGGCGATGTCGTTATGCGAATTTTCGAAGATCGCGAAGGCAACATTTGGGTCGGCACGGAAGGTGGACTCGACCGGTTTCGTAAATTCACGGTGCCTACGGTTTCGCGGGACCAGGGGCTTTCGAATTCTTCTGTCCACCTGGTGGAATCGACACCAGATGGAAGCATTTGGATCGGGACAGCGGATGGGTTGAATCGATCGCAGAACGGGCAGGTCACCGTTTACGGCAGGCAAACTGACCTGGGCGAAAGGCCACAAAGAGATGCGCAAGGACTCAGTATCAGCAGGTCGGTCAGGGACGTCGCGAATAGCGGACTACCGGGTACTCCCCGGTCATTGGGGAAGGATGACTGGGGAAGATTGTGGGCTTCGACCCGTGAAGGTGTTTTCTACTTCGACCGCGGCCGGTTTGTGCGGGTTCCGGGTGTCCCGGGCGGAAATGTATTTTCCATGGTTGGGGATGGCCACGGAAAGGTTTGGATCAGCAACGACGACGACGGTCTTTTCTCTGCGACGCCACAGGGTGCTGTTGACCGCATACCTTGGGCCCAATTGGGACAAAAGGATGGGGCGGTGTCCATGCTGCCCGATCGGTTGCCGGGTGGCTTATGGCTCGGGTTCTTTGATGGGGGAATTGCCTACTTAAAGGACGGCCAGGTGCGTGCTTCCTACAACGCCGCTAACGGCCTGGGTAAAGGCTCGGTCAACCAACTTCAGTTTGCTTCGGATGGGGGTTTGTGGGCCGCCACCGATGGCGGTTTAAGCCGGATCAAAGACGGGCGGGTTGCGACTCTTACCAGCGAAAACGGCCTGCCCTGTAATGAAGTTTTTTGGGCGATGGAGGACGACGACCGTTCGTTCTGGCTGTATATGCCCTGCGGTCTGGTGCGGATTGCGGGTCCCGAACTGAATGCGTGGATGAGTGATTCGAAGCGGTCTGTCAAAACCAGGGTTTTCGACAGCTCCGACGGAGTAAGAACCCGTAACTCTGCCGGCAGGTACGGCCCAAAGGTCACAAAGTCGCCGGATGGAAAACTGTGGTTCCCGGCTATGGACGGCATCAGCGTTGTCGATCCCCGACATCTTCCGTTCAACAAGTTGCCCCCTCCCGTTTACGTCCGACAAATCAGCGCGGATGGCAAGAAGTACGATGCCTCGCCGGGCTTGCGGCTGCCGGCGGGGGTACGCGATCTCTCGATCGA
>DATJWZ010000035.1:0-2802 GCA_035500795.1 Candidatus Eiseniibacteriota bacterium
CAAGCACAGATTCAAGCGCACGGCTGGTCCCGATAATCTGCTCAAATGCTCGCGCGGCTTGCTCCTGGTCACTGTGCGTAATTGCTTCGGAACTGTTCACAGCAAACCCCCACAAGGATGCCCACGATTCCACATGCGATCCGTTGGCCGCTTACATGTCGATCGCGGCGCGCACTTTGGTAAGTAAAACTTGATCGTCAAAGGGTTTCATAAGGAATTCGACCGCTCCCTCCCTCATTGCCTGCACCCGCACCTTCGCGTCCCCATGTGCAGTGATAAAAATGATCGGAGTTTTACATCCGTCGGCCTTAATCTTCGCTTGCAATTCCAGGCCTGACATTCCCGGCATGCGGATATCGGTTATCAGACAAGCTACCGTACATTGCAGGCCGGACTCGAGGAATGCTTCCGCCGACCCAAAGCACTTTGCTGAGAGCCCATCTGCTTCGATCAGGTCCTGCAGTGCGCGTTGAACCGATTCATCGTCGTCTACGATTGCGATCAATTTCTTGTCCCGGCCTTTCATGCCAGCACGATAAACGATGGCCCATCAGAGAACAATCATACCTTCGTACGGCGCAATAACACTTTCGTCAATCCACGGCAGGAGAGCTAATGGAGTGTGCCGACGCAGGTGGGCACAGGATAGCAGCAGTTAACGGGAGGACTTGAGCTTGTCGGCCATTCTGACTAGTTCGGGCAAAGACTTCGCTTGCATCTTTTGCATCACATGCCCGCGGTGGATTTTTACCGTGGTTTCGCTGGCACCGAGTTCCCCTGCAATCTGCTTGTTGAGCAGCCCGGAAACCACCAGATTCATAACTTCTCGCTCCCGTACGCTAAGCCCAGCATAGCGCTCCTGCAGTTCAGCTAGCTGTTTTTGCTTTTCGCGGAGTACGCAGTCACGGTCGAGCGCGCGCTGAATCACATCGAGCAGATCTTGGTCCCTGAATGGCTTGGTGAGGAACTCGACGGCACCGGACTTCATGGCTCTGACGGTCATCGGAATGTCTGCGTGGCCGGTAATGAAAATGATGGGAATCTTGATTCCTGCCTTCCGCAATTCATGCTGAAGATCCAAGCCGCTGATACCGGGAAGCCTTACGTCCAACACCAGGCAACTAGGACCGCCTCGCCCCTCGCTTGACAAGAACTCTTGAGCCGTGGAGAAAGACGCAGCATGCAGGCCCACCGACTCCACCAAATCCTTGATCGCTTCACGCACTCCCGCGTCATCATCGATGATGAATACGGTGCTCACCTCTCCAGTGCTCATTTGCCTGCCTCAGTAGGCACAGTGAAATGAAATGTCGCACCGCGCTGTCCATTAGCTGTGGCCCACAACCGGCCGCCATGGGCTTCGATGATCGAACGACTGATCGCCAGCCCCATACCGGTGCCTTGAGGCTTGGTTGTGTAAAACGCGTTGAAGATAAGCTCCACTTTTTCGCTGGGAAGGCCGACGCCGGTATCGCTCACCGAGACGAGCAGTAGCCCATTCTCCGTCCGCTGCGACCGGATGCTCAGTTCGCCGGCCCCGTCCGTCATGGCCTCGATGCCATTCAGCATCAGGTTCATCAACACCTGTTGCAACTGCACCCGATCTGCCATGACTTGTGGCAGCAGTGGGGCCAGTTCGGTGCGCAGTACTATTGAGTGCCGCGCTGCCTCACTGCGAAGCAGCACAAGCATTTCACCGACTACTTCATTTATATCGACCAACTCACGTTGCGGTGGAGCGCCTGTCTTGTAAAACATCCGCAGCCGGTGGACGATTTCGGCGGCCCGGTTTCCGTCTTGTTCAATTCTCCCTGCGGCCGCACGAGCTCTTTCCAGGTCCGGCGGCTCATGTCTGAGCCATCGCAAGCAGGCACTGGCGCTTGTGATTGTGGCTGCAATGGGTTGGTTTATCTCATGAGCAAGAGAACTGGCGAGCTCGCCTAGCATGGTCACCCGATTCATGTGCGCGAGATCTGCCTCTAACTGGCGCAATTTTTCACGCTCTTGCTCGGCGCGCTTGCGTTCCGTTATGTCGATGTGGGTCCCCAGTACTTCAGTCACCTCTCCGCTCGCATTAGAAACTGGATGACCCACCGCCTGGATGTGTCTTACGTTTCCGTCTGGCAGCACGATTCTGAACTCCTGGGCGAAGTCTTTACCCGCTCGCACCGCCCTCTTGGCGTATTCGACCTCTCGGTCGCGATCTTCTGGATGCATCCGTTGCTGCACTGCTTCCATATCGGGGACGCCGAGCTGCGGATTAAATCCCCAGATCCGGAAATTTTCCTCAGACCAATAGAGAGCAACTCCCCCGGCTTTATAAGCCCAACTGCCGGTGTGGGTCAGCCTCTGAGCATCGGCCAGATAAGCTTCGCTACGACGCAGCGCTTCTTCGGCTCGCTTTCGGTCCGTCACATCTGTCATCGTGCCCATAAACTCGACAATTTCCCCAGCGGCATCTAAGACGGGGTGCCCTGTCCCCTCCATATGTTTCATCGTTCCGTCCGGCATCAGGTACCGGAAAGCGCTGGTGTAATCAGCTTTCTGCTCGCAGGCCTTCTGAAGCATCCGGCGTAGCTTCTCTCGGTCCTCCGGGTGGATCCGGCGCCACACCGATTCGCGATCGGGAAAGCCCTGCTCCGGATCAAAGCCTGAGATTCGGAAAGTTTCCGCGGACCAGAAGAGAGCGGGACCGTCAGGTACATGAGCCCAACTGCCCGTTTTGGTCAGCCTCTGCGATTCCGCCAGATAAGCTTCGCTCCGGCGTAGGGCCTCTTCGGCACGCTTTGCCCCCGTAATGTC
>DATJWZ010000036.1:0-8305 GCA_035500795.1 Candidatus Eiseniibacteriota bacterium
TACACCTCCGAGCGCATGTTCTATCCCGGCTACGTGCTGGTCGAGATGGACATGGATGATCACGTCTGGCACGTCGTGAAGTCCACGCCGCGCGTTACCGGATTCGTCGGCACGGGACAGCAACCGACACCACTATCGGAAGAAGAAGTTCAGCACATCGTTTATAAAGTCGCCGACAGCCGCGAGAAGCCGAAGCTCAAGGTCAAGTTCGAGAAAAACGAATCGGTGCGTATCACCGAGGGGCCGTTCGCCAGCTTTACTGGCGTGGTCGACGAGGTGAATGAAGACCGCGAGACGCTGAAGGTAATGGTAACGATCTTTGGCCGCTCGACCCCGGTGGAGCTTGAGTTCAATCAGGTCGAGAAAGTAGCGTAAAGCAGTTTCAAGTTTCGTGTTTCAAGTTTCAAAAACAGGCTTCAGGATATCGGGCCGAAAATCCTAGACCCGAGGCTGGAGCGGAAGAGAGATCATGGCAAAGAAGATTACAGGTTATGTGAAGTTGCAGATTGCGGCGGGCAAAGCTACTCCGGCGCCCCCAGTGGGCCCTGCGCTTGGACAGGCGCAGATCAACATCATGGAGTTCTGCAAGCAGTTCAACGCCAGAACCAGACAGAAGGAAATGGAAGGACTAATCATCCCTGTCGTCGTATCTGTTTATAACGACCGCTCCTTTACCTTCATCACCAAGACGCCCCCGGCGTCGATTCTGCTGAAGCGCGCGGCGGGCATCGCCAAGGGATCGGGCACGCCAAATAAAGATAAAGTCGGCAAGGTCACCGCAAAGCAAGTGGAAGACATTGCCAAGCAGAAAATGCCTGACCTGAATGCCGCCTCGATTGAGACCGCAATCAAGAGCGTGCGAGGCTCGGCGCGGTCGATGGGAATTGAAGTAATTGGGTAATTGAGGAATTGTGAAATTGAGTAATTGAAATTCGGAAGCTTTTAATTCCTCAATTACCAAATTTCCCAATTACTCAACATTTTGTAAACACCACGGGTGATCGAATCACCGGTCATCGGTGGGAGACAAGGAAAAAGAAATGTCGAAAAAAGAAGGAAAGAACATCACCAAGGCGCATGCAGCCGTAGAAAAGCGCCCCTATGTTCTGCAGGATGCAGTCCCACTTCTGCAGAAAGTGAAATACGCCAAGTTCGATGAGACCGTTGAGGTCACACTGCGGCTGGGCGTAGATCCTAAGCACGCTGACCAAATGGTCCGCGGAACGGTCGTTCTGCCGCACGGACTCGGCAAGTCGAAAAAGGTTCTGGTCATCGCGACTGGCGACAAGATTAAAGAGGCGGAAGCAGCTGGCGCCGATTTCGCCGGCGGCGAAGAGATGGTCGAAAAGATCCAGAAAGAAAACTGGACCGATTTCGACGCGCTGATCGCCACTCCCGACGTGATGAAGTCCGTCGGACGTCTCGGCAAAGTGCTCGGCCCCAAGGGCCTGATGCCGAACCCGAAGACTGGCACAGTCACATTCGACGTAGGCAAAGCTGTGCAGGAGGTGAAAGCCGGTAAAGTCGAGTTCCGAACCGACAAGACCGCGCTCGTGCACTGCCCCGTTGGCAAGATTTCGTTTACGCCCGACAAGTTGATCGAGAATGCCACGGTCCTCATCAGTAGCGTGATCAAGGCAAAGCCGTCGGTCGCCAAGGGCAAGTACATCAAGGGCTGCTACCTGAGTTCGACGATGGGTCCGGGGATTGCGCTGGATGTCGCCCCAATCGAGGCAGCGAACAAGGCTTAGGTTCTATGTGGAGACAGCCGCCCTCGGCTGTCCGCGTCGCGAAGCGGCGCTTAGCTGTAGACACTGACAAGATTCGAGGATTAGACCAATGGCGGTAACAAGAGCAAAGAAAAACGAGCAGGTCGAGAAGCTGAGCGGAGATCTGAAGAACGTCTCCAACATGGTGGTCGCCACCTACACGAAGATGACTGTCGCCCAGGACTATGAGCTGCGCAAGGCTCTGCGCGGCGCGGGCGCGAAGTATAAGGTCGTCAAGAACACCTTGGCCGAAAAGGCTGCAAAAGGCACTCAGGTTGAAGGCGCTCTAAAGGATCTGGCTGGCGTTACCTCGATCGCCTATACCACGGGCGACCCCGTTGCGATGGCCAAGGCCCTGACCAAGTACGCCAAGGATACGCCGGAATTCACCTTTAAGGTCGGCGTGGTCGAAGGCCGGGTTGTTCAGGTGAAGGACATCGAAGCGCTTGCGAGCATGCCTTCGAAGGAAGAGCTGATGTCGAAGCTGCTGTTCTTGATCAACGCCCCGGCGCAGCGTCTGGCCACCGTGATGAATCAGGTCGGCCGGAACCTGGCGGTGGTCGTCGACCAGGGCGTGCAGCAGAAAAAGTTCAAAGAGGCGTGAAGAGATTTTGTAATTGGGTAATTTTGTAATTTGGTAATTGGGAAACCGGATTCAGAATTGCCCGCAACGAGCTTTGTTATCAGTGTCAAGGGTTGCGCGAGGTTCTGCCCCACGTTGTCTGGCGGGAGGCGAAACCGAGGCGCACTGGAAACTTGCCCACAGATAACGCAATTTGGGCGAAAGCCCCGAATTGAGCGATGGAGGAATTGGGTTGAAATTACCCGATTACAAAATTACTCAATTACCAAATTTGATACTGGAGAAACAACATGGCGGATCTTGCACAGTTAGAAGAATCAATCGTAGCCCTGTCGCTGCTCGAAGCGGCTGAGCTGGTGAAGAAGCTGGAATCGCGTCTGGGCGTGTCGGCGGCGGCAGCGGCTCCCGTGATGGTTGCGGGTGGCGGTGGCGGCGCAGCGGCAGCAGCTCCGGCGGAAGAGAAGACCGAGTTCACCGTCGTGCTGAAGGAAGTCGGCGCGAACAAAATCAACGTGATCAAGGCTGTCCGCGAAGTCACCAGCCTGGGCTTGAAAGAAGCCAAGGAACTGGTCGACGGAGCACCGAAGAACGTGAAGGAAGGCGTTTCCAAGGAAGAAGCCGAGACCATCAAGAAGAAGTTCGCCGAAGCCGGCGCGACAGTCGAAGTAAAGTAAAGGGTGGTTCATGTGGGGACGGCCGCCTCGGCCGTCCGCCAAGCGAAGCTTGGCAGGTATTGGCTGAAAAGCCGGGACCCGTCCCCGCAATGCACAGTTTTCAGTGCAAAATCGTTTTTCTGGTTAGTTCCCACTTGTGAAGCTTTGGCGGCGATGTTAGCATCTATATAAACGTCGCTTCCTAGGTTTCACTCGAGCGCGGGCGTGACTCGCGTAGGAAGTTTGGCAGACTGCTCCGCGGGCAGGCGGGGCGGAAACGGCCGAGATACTGGCGCGAAAGAGTTCAAATCAGATTTGGCAAAACGCCTTGGTTGGCGTCGGCGGGAACCACTGTCCCCGCGGACGCCTGATCGTCTTTTAGGTTCTAAGTTGTTCCGGTTCTGCACTTAAGTAGGTTTCCCGCGGCGCGTTCTCAACAGCAATAGCGCGCCCACATTCCGCGGTTCTGAGGCGCGATCTTCGGTCGCGCGTTGAGATTGGGAGTTTCTTAACGATGACAAATGCCTTCCGTAAACGCTTTGATTTTTCCAAAATTCCGGCCACTATCCAAATCCCGAACCTGATCGAGGTTCAGAAGCGGTCCTACGACCGTTTTCTTCAGATGGACAAACTGCCCAGCGAGCGCGAAGACGGCGGCTTGCAGGCGGTGTTTCAGTCTGTCTTCCCGATCACTGACTTTCGCAACGTATCACAACTTGAGTTTGTGGATTACGCCATTGGTAACTGGGAGTGCAAGTGCGGACACCTCAAAGGTCTGCATCACCTCCGTACCACTTGTAAGAATTGCGGCAACACGGTCATCACCGACCCGTTCCATCCTGGCGACGTTCTCTGCTCGAAGTGCGGCACGTACAACGCGAACACGCCCGACTTTTGCAACAAGTGCGGTGACCCGGTCGGCCTGCAGTTGAAGTATGACGTGGCTGAGTGCGAAGAGCGCGGCATGACGTACTCCGCTCCGCTGAAGGTCACGATGCGTCTAACGATCTTCGACAAGGACGCTGAGACCGGCAACCGCTCGATCCGCGATATCAAAGAGCAGGAAGTCTTCTTCGGCGATGTTCCGCTGATGACGCAAAACGGTACGTTCATCATCAACGGCACTGAGCGCGTGATTGTCAGCCAGTTGCACCGTTCGCCCGGCGTCTTCTTCGAGACTGCGAACAACCGCACCTACTTCCTCGGCAAGATCATTCCCTACCGTGGATCGTGGGTTGAGTTCGAGTACGACCAGAAGAACGTCCTATACGTTCGTATCGATCGCAAGCGCAAGTTCCTCGGCACGATCTTCCTTCGCGCGCTGGGCCTACGTTCGGGCGAAGACATTCTCCGCACGTTCTACACGGTTGATCGCCTCGCAATCCGCGACAAGAAGCTCTACTGGACGCTTGATCCGACCAGCGAGAAGGCGACGAACCTGCTAGGCATGAAGCTGGCTCGCAGCATCAAGAACAAGTCCGGTGACGAGATCGCGCACTCGGGCCGCAAGATCAATGCTGCGGTGTTGAAGGAAATCCAGAAGGCAAAGATCACCGAAATCGAAGTTGACATTACCGATCTCGAAGGCGCGTGGGTCGCCGGAGACGTGGTTGACACCACGACCGGCGAAGTCATGCTCGAGGCCAACTCCGAGCTGACCGCTGACAAGCTTTCCAAGATCCTCGACTCTGGCGTAGTTGAAATGTCTTTGTTCTTCCCCGAACGGGACGATGTGGGAACGGTCATCAGTCAGACGCTGAAGCGCGATTCGATCAAGACTCCACAGGAGGCGTTGATCGAGATCTACCGCAAGCTGCGTCCCGGTGATCCTCCGACGCTCGACACTGCGACGGCTCTGTTCCACGGAATGTTCTTCGATCCGCGGAAGTATGACTTCTCGCGCGTAGGCCGCCTGAAGTTCAACATCAAGCTGTTCGAGAACCAGGAAGCAACTTCGCTCGACAAGCGCACGCTTGATCCTGAGGACTTCTACGCGACGATTTCCTATCTGCTCAAGCTGCGCAAGAACCTGGGCGCGGTGGACGACATCGATCACCTTGGCAACCGCCGCGTTCGCGCGGTCGGCGAGTTGATGGAGAACCAGTTCCGCATTGGCCTGGTGCGTATGGAACGGGCGATCAAAGAGAAGATGTCGGTCTACCAGGAAATGTCGACGGCTATGCCGCACGACCTGGTCAATGCGAAGCCGGTGATGGCTGCGATCCGCGAGTTCTTCGGATCGTCGCAGCTCTCGCAGTTCATGGATCAGACCAACCCACTCTCCGAGATCACGCACAAGCGCCGTCTCTCGGCTCTTGGGCCGGGGGGTCTATCACGTGAGCGCGCCGGATTCGAAGTCCGCGACGTTCACCCCACGCACTACGGGCGTATCTGCCCGATCGAGACGCCGGAAGGTCCGAACATCGGTCTGATCTCGTCGCTGAGCTGCTATGCGCGGATCAACGATTACGGCTTCATCGAGTCACCGTACCGGAAAGTTAAGAACGGGCGAATCGTCGACTACGTCACCGTGGTCAACGTAGGCGACAGCGACTTCAAGGTCGGAGATCACCTCGAGAAGCACGAAATCGAGAAGATCAATGGTGATCTGAAAGACAAGCGCAAGAAGCCCGCGGCCATCGATCCGTTCTCGTTCTATCTGTCGGCTTGGGAAGAAGATCGTCACACGATTGCGCAGGCCAACGTCGAGCTTGACGATAAGGGACGCATCGTTCCCGAACTCGTCAACGCGCGTAAAGCCGGTAACTTCGTCTTGGTAAGTCGCGAGGAAGTCGATTACGTCGACGTCAGCCCGAAGCAGCTCGTTTCGGTCGCGGCCTCCCTGGTTCCGTTCCTCGAGCATGACGACGCCAACCGCGCACTGATGGGCGCGAACATGCAACGCCAGTCCGTGCCGCTGCTCCGCGCCCAGGCGCCGATCGTCGGCACCGGGATGGAAGGGGTCACCGCTCGTGACTCTGGCGCAGTCGTTCTTGCCCGCCGCAACGGGATTATTGATTCAGTCGACTCCGAGCGCATCATCGTGCGCGTCGAAGGCGAACATCATCCTACGCAGCTGTCCCGTGAGGTCGGTAGCGACATCTACCAGCTCACGAAGTTCAAGCGCTCGAACCAGAACACCTGCATCAACCAGAAGCCGGTGGTCCAAAAGGGGCAGCGCGTACTGAAGGGGCAGATCATCGCTGACGGTCCTTGTACCGATCAGGGCGAGCTGGCACTCGGACGAAACGTCCTAGTCGCCTTCATGCCTTGGCGCGGTTACAACTTCGAAGACGCGATCCTGGTCTCCGAAAAGATGGTGAAAGAGGACTATTACACCTCGCTTCACATCGAGGAGTACGAGATTGAAGCGCGCGATACCAAGCTCGGTCCAGAAGAAGTCACGCGCGACATTCCAAACGTCAGCGAGTCGATGCTCCGCAATCTGGACGAAGCGGGAGTCATTCGCATCGGCGCCTCGATCAAGCAGGGCGACATCCTCGTCGGCAAAGTTACGCCAAAGGGCGAAACCCAGCTCACGCCGGAAGAGAAACTGCTGCGCGCGATCTTCGGTGAGAAAGCCGGCGACGTTCGCGATGCTTCGCTCTACTGCCCGCCGGGCATCGAAGGCGTCATCGTCGATGTGAAGATCTTCTCGCGCAAAGGCCAGGAGAAGGACGAGCGCGCGAAGGCCATCGAAGCTACGCAGATCGCCAAGTTGGAAAAGAACCTTTCGGATGAAATCCGAATTCTGACCGACGAGCGGTTGAAGCGTCTCGACAACATCCTGGGCGGCAAAGAAGTGCAGGCTGACCTGCACGACGAGCGCACCAACAAGCGCCTGCTGACCAAGGGAACGATGCTGACTCGCGAAGAAATCGAGCGCATCTCGACCCGAAACCTGAAACGCATCAAGTACGCGGATAAAGATCCCCGCGTGAACGAGCAGATCGACGAGATCGAGGAAATGACCTCGCGTCAGATCGATGTGCTGAAGAAGATCGTCAACGAGAAGAAAGACAAGCTGACCAAGGGCGACGAACTGCCTCCAGGCGTGATCAAGCTGGTCAAGGTCTACATCGCCATGAAGCGCAAGCTGAGTGTCGGTGACAAGATGGCCGGCCGTCACGGCAATAAGGGCGTCATCGCGCGCATTCTGCCCGAAGAGGATATGCCGTACCTCGAGGATGGAACGCCGGTCGAAATCGTCCTGAACCCGCTCGGCGTGCCTTCCCGTATGAATGTGGGCCAGATTCTTGAAACCCATCTCGGATGGGCCGGCTTCGCTCTGGGCGAGAAGGTCACGAACCTTCTGAAGGAGAATACGCGCACGGAGGCGATCCGCCGCGAGTTGAAGACCTTGTTCAAGGACTCGCAACTCGCCGACACAATTGCCGAGATGAGCGACGAGGAACTGGAATCGATTGCTCCAACGCTTACGAAGGGTGTGTTCATGGGATCGCCGGTGTTCGACGGCTCGAAGGAAGGCGAAATCAAGGCGTTGCTCGAACACGCCGGACTGCCGACCTCGGGCAAAACGATGCTGCGCGACGGCATGACCGGAGAGAAGTTCGAACAGCCGGTCACCGTGGGCTACATCTACATGCTGAAACTGTCGCACCTGGTGGACGACAAGATTCACGCTCGTTCCATCGGACCATACTCGCTCATTACCCAGCAGCCGCTGGGCGGTAAAGCGCAGTTCGGCGGACAGCGCTTCGGAGAAATGGAAGTCTGGGCGCTGGAAGCTTATGGTGCGGCGTTCATTCTGCAGGAGCTGCTGACTGCGAAGTCCGACGACGTCTATGGCCGAACCAAGATTTACGAGGCCATCGTCAAGGGCGAAGCCGCCATGGAGCCCGGCGTACCGGAATCGTTCAACGTGCTGATCCGCGAATTGCAGTCTCTGTGCCTCGATGTGGAATTGATCAAGGTCACAGACCGTAAGCCGACGGCCAGCGCGGCAGCAGATTAGTCGTTCGTCGCTGGTCGTTAGTCGTTAGCGGCCAGCGGCACAGAATTTCGAGTTTTAAAGACAAGACCTGTGGAGGTTGCTCTTGGATTCGCAGGTCATGAGATTTCGCTAGCGACGAACGACGAACGACTAGCGACGCTTTCAAGAGCCGCAATCGGCGGCGTAACGCCGAGAAAAGCGGAGGAACACCTTGTTTCGTTCGAGCCCATTCGAAATGGCAAATGTGATCGCGGACTTTGATGCCATTCGCATCTCTCTGGCCTCCCCGGAAAAAATCCGGAGCTGGTCGCATGGCGAAGTCACCAAGCCCGAGACCATCAATTAC
>DATJWZ010000037.1:0-8087 GCA_035500795.1 Candidatus Eiseniibacteriota bacterium
GCGCTCACCGTCGTGCGCGGATCGCAGAAAGTTACCGACCAGAATCCGGAAGCGAAGTATCAGGCGCTGGAGCGTTACGCTCGCGATCTGACCGAGCAGGCGCGCCGCGGGAAGCTTGATCCCGTCATCGGACGCGATGAAGAAATCCGCCGCGTCGTTCAAGTTCTATCGCGGCGCACCAAGAACAATCCGGTTCTCATCGGCGAGCCTGGCGTCGGCAAAACCGCCATTGTCGAAGGCCTGGCGCAACGCATCATTTCGGGCGATGTTCCAGAGGTCCTGAAGAACAAGCGCGTCGTCGCGCTCGACCTGGGAGCGATGTTGGCCGGCGCGAAATATCGCGGCGAATTCGAAGACCGGCTCAAAGCCGTGCTGAAAGAGATTGAAGACTCGCAGGGACAGATCGTTCTGTTCATCGACGAGCTACATACGCTCGTCGGCGCGGGCGCGGCTGAAGGTGCAATCGATGCTTCAAACATGTTGAAGCCGGCGCTGGCTCGCGGTGAACTCCGCGCAATCGGTGCAACCACGCTGAACGAATACCGCAAGTACATCGAGAAAGATGCGGCGCTCGAACGCCGCTTTCAGATCGTCTTCGTCGGCGAACCGAACGTCGAGGACACGATCGCGATTCTGCGTGGCCTGAAAGAAAAGTACGAAGTCCATCACGGCGTGCGGATTAAAGATTCCGCCATCGTTTCGGCCGCGACACTTTCGCACCGCTACATTTCGGATCGATTCCTGCCGGACAAGGCCATCGATCTGATCGACGAAGCCGCGGCATCGCTACGCATTCAGATCGATTCTTTGCCGACCGATATCGATCAGCTCGAACGGCGTGCGACCCAACTTGAAATCGAAAAGCAGGCGCTGAAGAAAGAAGATGATCCGAACTCGAAGGACCGGCTTGCGGTTATCGAGAAGGAATTGGCGGAGATCCGCGAGAAATCGAACACGCTGAAGGCGAATTGGAAGAAAGAAAAAGATTCCATCGCGCGCATACGCGCGCTCAAAGAAAAGATTGAGCAGCTCAAAGTCGAAGAGCAGGCCGAAGAGCGCAAAGGGAACCTGCAGCGCGTTGCTGAGATCCGATACAGCCTGATTCGCCAGGCCGAAGAGGATCTTGCCAAGCTCACCAAGCAGATGGAGAACACTGGCAAGCAGCGCATGCTCAAGGAAGAAGTTGATGAGGAAGACATCGCTCGCATTGTCTCCAAGTGGACGGGAATTCCTGTCTCGAAGATGCTCGAAGGCGAGGTCAAGAAGCTGGTCACGATGGAAGAGCGTCTTCGTCAGCGCGTCATCGGCCAGGATCCGGCGCTGGAGCGTGTCGCGAATGCGATTCGGCGATCGCGTGCAGGCCTGAGCGATCCGAAGCGGCCGATTGGTTCATTCATCTTTCTCGGGCCAACAGGTGTTGGCAAAACCGAGCTGGCTCGCGCTCTCGCGGAATTTCTCTTCGACGACGAGCACGCGCTGATTCGCATCGACATGTCGGAGTACATGGAGAAGCATTCTGTGGCTCGTCTGATCGGCGCTCCTCCTGGATACGTTGGCTACGAAGAGGGCGGACAGCTCACAGAGCAAGTGCGTCGTCGTCCGTATTCGGTGGTCTTGTTTGACGAGATCGAGAAGGCTCATCCGGATGTGTTCAACGTTTTGTTACAGATCATGGACGATGGCCGATTGACCGACGGCAAGGGCCGCGTCGTTGACTTCAAGAACTCGATCATCATCATGACGTCGAACATCGGGTCGGCGTTCTTGCAGGCTGAAGGTGTTCGCTCCGAGGACGATTTCGAGAAGGCGTCGCAACAAGTGCTGAACCAGTTGCATGCGCACTTCAAACCGGAGTTCCTGAACCGCGTGGACGACATCATTGTGTTCCGTCCGCTGGGGAAAGATCAGCTGGTCAAGATCATCGAGCTGCGGCTGGAAGATGTTCGCCGGTTGCTGGCAGATCGCAAGATCTCGCTGGAACTGACTGACTCAGCAAAGGATCTGCTCTTCACGCAAGGATACGATCCGAACTTCGGAGCGCGTCCGTTGAAGCGCGCAATCCAGAAGCTGGTGCAGGATCCACTGGCGCTGAAGATCCTCGACGGCGAAGTGCTGCATGGCGATCACGTCATCGTGGATGCCGACAAGAAGGCCGGTAAGATGGCCTTCGACGTCAGCAAGCGCGTCGGCGAGAAAGAACCGGCGAAGGCCAAACGCTAAGTCTCACCACGGAGACACAGAGGCGCGGAGAATTGCAAAGATTGGTTTCTCTGTGACTCCGTGTCTCCGTGGTTATTTGAGCTTTGCTGTGAACGCGTCGAGCACGCTTGGTGCTTGCGCTAGATACCAGGCTGCTGCTACGCGCAATGCCATCTGCAATCCATACCAGAGAACTGGAACGCCTAACTCTGCCATCGAAATCTTTGGTACGAGCGGAGCGAGGCTGAACGCGATGATCAGCATCGCGCTCCAGCGAGCCCAATTCTGCAGCCTGAACAATCCCCAAGCGACGATTGCGTAGACTGCGCTTCCGATCAGGATCATGATTGGTCCGGCGAGTTCCAGTCCATAGAGAAAATACTTTGCCGACATCAGGGAAATTGCGCCCGGAGAAATCAGCCGAATTGCACCGATCGCGCAGAGATAGATCGCTGCTATTGCGAACAAGGCTGCTATCGCGACTACGCCTTTGGGCTGCTGCATAAAAGCTTTCACCACAGAGGTCACAGAGGTTCACAGGGTAAACCTCTTGGATTCTGTGAGTCCTCTGTGGTGAGTTCTTACGCCAGATCAAAGAGCAGGACTTCTGCGTCTTTTGTGCCTTTAACGGTCAGCTTTTTCTCGTCGCTGATTGCTGCTCCGTCGCCTTGATTCAGCTTTTTGCCATTCAACTCGACTGCGCCTCGCGCGACTTGCAGCCAGCCGAAACGGCCTGTGGCGAACTCGTGCGTGACCTGTTCTCCGGGCTTCAGGAGCGTGACGTAGAGTTGTGCGTCCTGATTGATCTTCACGGATCCGTTGCTCGCATCACGCGAGGCGATCAGGCGCAGTTTGCCTTGCTTCTCGGCTTCCGGAAAAGCTTTCTGTTCATAGCTCGGCGGAAGAGCAGCTTTCTCGGGCTGAATCCAGATCTGCAGAAGATGGACTTCTTCTGTGGTCGATGGATTGAATTCGCTGTGGCGAATTCCGCTTCCAGCGGTCATGCGCTGTCCATCGCCGGGAAGAATCACCGATCCGGTTCCGAGGCTGTCTTTATGCTCGAGCCTGCCTGCGAGAACGTAGGTGATGATTTCCATGTCGCGATGCGGATGCGTCGGGAATCCGGTGTTGGGCGCGACGTGGTCTTCATTGATGACGCGCAGCGAGCGAAAACCCATCCACTTCGGATCCCAAAAATCCGAAAAGCTGAAAGTGTGTTTGGTGTTGAGCCAACCGTGGTTTCCTCCTCCACGTTCGGCTGCGGGACGAATGGTGATCATGACTAGCTCCGTGATTCGTTTGTTTTTAGCTACTACCTATTAGATGAATGAGGGATTCAGCTGGTCCTGAGTCGTGAGTCCTGAGTTGCGTCAAGGACAGTTCGGCGGATTGTGAAATGAGCCGGCAGGAATTTTTGGGGAATTGAGAAGATTTTGAGTTCCAATTTGGGAAGGTTTACTGGATTTATTACCCCACCCCCTCCCCCTTGGATCTCTGGAATCAGGAAGTTAGCGGGAAATTGGCAAATAATCTGTGGGGCTCAATGACTTGCGGGTAAAATCTTGAGCCGCAGAGACTTAGCTTCGGCCAACCTCCACTGATTTTCATCAGCCACGGCGTCGCCGTCGTGGAGCATGACAGAATTGCGGACTCGTGCGCAAGGTCAGATGTCACACGATTGGCGACCTCGCTGTGGAAATCTCTCTTAACTGCAAATCCACCACGGAGACACAGAGGCACGGAGGAATACCAAATTCCTGGGTTTTCTCCGTGGCTCCGTGACTCAATGGTGAAAATCGTTGTGGCACACTGAAAGCATGCATCGGCTTGCGCTTGGAGATTTTGAGCTTAGTGTTTTTTCGGATGGGACATATCCGCTGGATGGTGGGGCCTTCTTCGGGGTTATCCCGAAGGTGATGTGGTCGAAACGGGTTTCGGCCGATGAGAACAACTATTGCACGGCCGGGCTGAATTCGCTGGTCGTTCGTTCGGAACATCCGCGCACTGGCAAGCAGACTGTGCTGGTAGAGACCGGGATGGGGAACAAACTCTCGGAACGGATGCGGAAGTTTTATGGGCAGCCGGCCCAACTGCTCGACAATCTTTCAGCAGCCGGGATAGCGCCCGAAGATATCGACATCGTGATCAATTCGCATCTGCATTTCGATCATTGCGGATGGAATACCGTTCGCGACAAAAATGGGAAGATCGTACCTACGTTCCCGAAGGCGAAGTACTACGCGCCGGAAGGCGAGTGGCAGTATGCGCGAAAGCCGAGCGATCGGGATGTGATCAGCTACATTCCGGAGAATTACGATCCGCTGGTCGAGAGTGGGCGGATGACTTTGCTCAAAGGTGGAGAGGAGATTGTGCCGGGGATTTCGGTGAGGACGTTTCGCGGGCATACGGCGAGCATGCAGGGGATTCTTGTGCGGCCGCCCTCAGGGGCTCAAGCCCCGTCTTCTGCAGATCTTAACGGCACGTCTAAAGCCGTGCCCTTCCCGGAGGGTAAAGATGACCGCGTTGTGACAGGCGGCGAGAGTTCCCATGTCTCGCAAAGGCAGCGAGACATGGGGCGTCCCAATTCTCTCGTTCCTACGGCTTGCTACATCTCTGATCTGATGCCTACTACGGCGCATATTGATGTGACCTGGGGAATGGGGTTTGATCTTTATCCGCTGGATACGATTGCTAGCAAGAAGGAATATTATGCGCGGGCGCTGCCGGAGCGCTGGCTGACGGTGTTCACGCATGATCCCACAGTTCCTTGGGCTTATATCGAGAAGGAAGAGTCGGGGAAGATGGTGGCGCGGGAAGCGAAATAGATCCATCGCTCATCCCAAGCCCTGATTGTTCAAAATCTTTTTCTCCGAGGGGCTCTCTACCGGTTCTCGCGAAAATCCTCAGCATCTGCAAGCAAATTGCATAGGTCCTTTGCGGCGCAAGAAACGCGCGAGTCAGGATGACAAGTTTTCAATTTGGCGATTTCTGAGGAGACTTGAACGATAGAAATTCTGGCCAGAGTTCGCGGGCGGGGCGCCCGCGCCACACAGGACTCCCATCGACTACATCGAAATCCTTAGCTGACAACAATTCGCTTTCTCTCCGCATCTGGTTTGTAGCCGAAAGTGATGCGAGGACCACTATGAAGCGATTCGCTCTGGTAAGCGGAATTTGTCTTTCGTTCGTGTTAGGTGCGGTGCTGAGTGCGGCGGGGCAGGATGAGCATCCTAGTGAGCGGCCGCCGAATGCTCCGCAGGAGCCGAAGGAGACCCGGCCGGAACCGGCACAGCATCCGGAACAACCTCAGGCGCCGGAGAAAGCGCAGCAACAAGATCGACAGCAAGATCGGGAACATCCGCAGCAACAAGCTCGACCGGACGATCAGCGCAATCAGCAACCGGAGAGCGGGAACCGCCGTAACATGACTCCGGAAAGCGAGCAACGGCAACAGACAGAGCAACGGGACCAGCAGAGCGGTGACCGCCACATGCAGGGGCGGGAGACGCATGAGAATGGGCGAACGTATGAGGGGCATCCGGAGAACGGTCAGCAGCGGGCCGGGCTTACGCACGAGGGAGAACAGCGGCGGATTTCGGACACAGATTTCCACGCGCACTTTGGGCGAGAGCATCATTTCGCGCCTCGGGTTCTGCAGCCGTATCAAGGCAAGCCGAGCTTCGCTTATGGCGGGTACACATTTGTGCTCGTAGATGCGTGGCCATCGCAGTGGGTGTATGACGATGACGACTACTACATCGATTACGTTGACGGCGAATATTGGATGTACAACGTGCTGTATCCGGGAGCGCGGGTGATGGTGATGATTGTGGGATGAGCTACGAGCTTTGAGTCACGAGCTTCGAGGTTGCAACAGCACTGCACAACCTTGCTTCGAAGAAGTTTTCTACGCGCCCCAGGACTTCCGGGGCGCCTTTTGATTCGTAGATTTCTTTGCGGAGGTGGGCGCCGCCGGGGACACCGTGGGTGAACCATGAGGCGAACTGCTTCATCTTGCCGATGGCGTCGGGGAAGTCTTCTTCGATCAGCATCTGGAAATAGGTGCGGATCATCTGGTAGCGGTCGAGTTCGGTGGGATGATCATAGGACTGGCCCTCCGGGCGGACTCTCGCTTCGCTCGCAGAAACGTTGAGGTCAGATCCGCGGAAGAGCGAATCGTCTGGATGATACGAGTTGGGGTCGAGACTTTCTGATGCTGCGGCCGCTTGCCAGATTTGCGTTTGGACGGCTTGCTCGTACCGGTTCAGGGTTCTTCCCAGCGGGGATTCTATCGACGCAGCCGCCGTCGAGCTCTGCTCGACTTGACGGGCAGGGGCGCCCGTCACCACACGACTGAATTGCTCGATTTGGCGGAAGATCCACGGGTTGGATGGGGCCATGCGGCCGATCATGACTGCGTCGCAGCCCGTCTGCGTGACCATGGCGCAGGCATCTTCGGGGGTGCGGATGTCACCGTTGCCGATGACCGGGATTTTCACGGCGTCTTTGACGGCGGCGATCCATTCCCAACGGGCCTGACCGCTGTAGCCCATCTCGCGGGTGCGGGCATGCAGAGCTACCGCCGCTAGACCACAATCTTCAGCCATTCTCGCGAGTTCGACGCAGACAATTTCTTCGTCGTTCCATCCAGCGCGGAATTTCACAGTGAAGGGGACTTTCACGGCGGCGCGGACGGCTTCGAAGATGCGTCCGATGGCGGGGAGATCGCGGAGAAGGCCGGAGCCTCCGTTGCACTTGACGACTTTTTTCGCGGGACAGCCGAGGTTGAGGTCAACGAGGTCGAAGCCGAGGCCTTCGACCATTTTGGCCGCTTCGGCCATCACGTTGGGATCGCTGCCGAAAAGCTGGGCGGAGATGGGGTGCTCGTCTTCGTAAAAATGGAGGTAGCGCTTGGCTTTCTGGTCTTTTTTGCGGAGGACGCCGTCGGCTGAGGTGAACTCGGTCATGATCAGGCCGCATCCGCCGAGATTGCGGATGAAGCGGCGGAAGACAGTGTCGGTGACTCCGGCCATGGGGGCCAGGACGGTGGCAGGGGAGATGGCGACAGAGCCGATTTGAAGGGTCTGCGGGACGGGCTTCAGTGGTTGAGATTGGCCATTGGATGGCGTCGACAGTTCGCGGGCGGAGGCGCCCGCGCCACAATTGCCTCCGGAGTTGTCCCAGAATTTACGCATATATCTCGACGGCAAAGACGACCACTGGGGCTAAAGCCCCATCATTGTTGATTCCTCGAACGCGGCCCTTGAAGGGCCGCTCTTCCACGGTTCCGGACGAGACACGTTTTCTAGCTAGTTATTCTATTTGAGGATCAGCGAGACACATTCTCCAGCTAGTCATTCTATTTGAGGATCAAATGAAGTTGAGGGTCAAATGAAAGCCCCCGCCTTTCCAGCGAGGGCTTGATTTTCTTTTCAATCCGCATTCGTCGCGCGATCCGCGGAGCGAGGTTACTTTTTTGCGGTCTCGGCGGCTTTGGCGTACTTGCGGCGGAAGCGCTCGACGCGGCCGGCGGTGTCCATCAGCTTCTGCTTGCCGGTGAAGAACGGGTGGCAATTGGAGCAGATTTCTACACCGATGTCGCCCTTATGGGTCGACCGGGTCATGAACGTGTTGCCGCACGCGCAGTGCACACGAACTTCGTTATAACTGGGATGAATTGCTGCTTTCATGTTGGGACTTTACCTCGATTCGAATCATTAGATTCTAACGGATTTCCACAGGATTCAGCAATAGAAGCTGTCAGCTCTCAGCTATCGGCTCTCAGTCAAAACCTTCATGATTGGCTGATAGCTGATGGCTGAGAGCTTCAGAAGCGAAACATGTAGCTCACCTTCACGAAGAGCTGGCGGCTGTCGTTGATGTAGCCG
>DATJWZ010000038.1:0-1010 GCA_035500795.1 Candidatus Eiseniibacteriota bacterium
ACGACAACTATCCACTGTCATCGTATGGACTCGGCTTCGTGCCTACCCATCTCAGAGACCTCATGTGGTTGCAGCAGGTGCAGGGAAAGCGTGGCAGCCTTCATAGCCGGGAAGGTATCCACGCTTACTTTGTCAGGGGGCGACAGCGCAAAAGTCGTGTCTCCGGTGTATCCGTCGAGATGGTAAAACCGGTTTCCCTTCCGCTTCCAAAACACGACGGGAGCATTGATCGGCGAGTGTCCCCCTGAGCTTCGCAGGCGAAAGACGAAAAACTGGGCATTGGCTGTCCACTGCGCACCATCGACTCCGTACCCGTGTGAATGGTCGTCCGATAAAAAGTCAATTACGCGGAGGGAAGCCCCGGCCTTTGAACAAATTTGAATCCGGCTTTCATTGTCCTTTGATGTGAAAACAAGAGCTACGAGTTCACGGTCTGGTGAGGCGAGGCCGTCGGTTTTCATTTGATGACACTCATGCAGATGATGAGGGCCCTGCGCCCTCGCACAGCCTGCCAGCACCATCAGGGTCGCCACTCTGATTAGAGTTTTCCGCATAATCCGCACTGTACGCCTATTTGTCACCGATCAATGGATGACAAAATGCCGATGCGATGAGTCAATGAGCGATATCGGGATTTTTCGTCAACTACGTGGAAGTCCTCCGAAGCCACCAGCGCAGTAGTAACAAAGTTTCGGAGAAAAGAGCCATAGCGCAGAGCACGACACCACATCGAAGATTAGCCCGGATTGCAGTAACCAACGCAACGCTGCCGAACACTATTGCCATAACGAAATCCAAAGCTGCCGCCACTCCGCTTCGCGGCCATCGAAGTTCCTGTTTGACGAGTAGCATTATCACAGCCGACGTTAGCAGCAGCCCGCCCACCGATTTCCATCCCATCATGGCCATAGAACTCCGCTGATCCAAGATTGTAGCGCTCGGGCGACGCAAACCCGGATGTCACAAGTGTGCACCGTTTCTTCGCCTCTTCGTGGGTCGATGAGTGATAA
>DATJWZ010000039.1:0-6370 GCA_035500795.1 Candidatus Eiseniibacteriota bacterium
GACGACGATTGCAGGCAAGGATGTCTGGGTGACGATCTCGGGGCACATGGGCGAAAAAGACGGCTATGCGACGTTCGATCCAACCGAGTTCAAAGTCGGCGATATGGAAGTCCCGGTATCGCTGGTAAATCCCGCTCTGCAGAGGAAACTCAACGAAGAACGCGACCGCCTGAAAATCCCGAACGGCAGCAACTGATCTCAACACTGAAAGCTCAGAGAGTGTGTGGTGGCCCCAGTTCCAGCCAAGGCCTTTAAGTAAGGCGGGGATTTTCATTCCGAGATCGGATCAGCCAACCAGCAACCGATTCTCCGCCGCCACTTTCCCATACCACTTTCCAGAATCCTTAATCGTCCGCTTCTGCGTCGGATAATCCACGTAACTCAACCCAAACCGCTGGCCGTATCCCTCGGCCCATTCGAAATTGTCCAATAGGCTCCACGCATGATAGCCGCACACATCAGCGCCATCCGCGATCGCCTGCGCCACGCCCGCCAGGTAGCTTTGGTGATAAGCAGTGCGTCGACTGTCGTGAATCGCTCCGCTCCCATCCGGTCCGTCGTTGTACGCACACCCGCTCTCGGTAATCTCAATCACCGGACGGTTATAGTCGTGCGTGATCCGCATGATCATGTCGTACAGCGCCTTCGGCCATACTTCCCAGCCGATATCCGTCATCGGGCCTTGATGCCCGCCTTCCATCTTTACGGGATAAAGCCAGTCCTGAAGATTCGTGATGCGCTCGAACGTACCGGCCGCTGAAGCGATCGTTCGCACGTAGAGATTGATCCCAACGAAATCGAGGGGTGCGCGCATCAATTCCATATCACCGGATTTGATTCGCATGATGGTCTCCGGCAGAAACGTGAACGCCTCGGGATAGCGCCCATGCAGCGCTGTTTCCAGAAACCAGACGTTGGTGATGGCGTGCGCACGCTCGGCAGCCAACTTGTCAGCTTCAGAATCTGTCGCGGGCTCGCACGCCGACATGTTGAACGCCGTCCCGACGCGCGCGTTGGGCCTGGCCGCCTTCAGCGCTCGAAATCCTGCGCCCTGCGCCAGGTTTACTACATGTGTTGCGCGGAGGAAATCCACGATACTCGCGTGTCCTGGAGCGTGATCCCCAACGAGATATCCGCTGTAAGTGAAGACCGAAGGTTCGTTGAAGAGCATCCAGTCCGACACGCGATCGCCCAGCGCCTTCGCGGTGACCTGGACATAATCTGTGAAGCGTCCTGCCAGATCACGGTTGGTCCATCCTCCCGCATCTTGCAATGGCTGCGGCAAGTCCCAGTGATACAACGTCACGAACGGCCGGATGTGAGCCTCAAGCAGCGCATCCACCAAACGGCTGTAGTAATCAATGCCCTTCTGATTTGCTGTCCCCGAACCGGACGGCTGAATTCGCGGCCACGAAATGGAAAAACGATAGCTGTTCAGATTCATCGCGCGCATCAGGGTGATGTCTTCCGCCCAGCGATGGTACGAGTCGCACGCCACATCGCCCGTGTCGCCGTTCTTGATTTTTCCCGGAGTATGCGTGAAGCGATCCCAGATTGACTCGCCTTTGCCGTCTTCCTTCCATGCGCCTTCGATCTGGTAAGAAGCGGTCGCCGTTCCCCAGAAGAATCCTTTCGGGAAGGATGCCTGTGTTGCTGGATTGAATGAGGTAGTTGGCGCCAGCCCAGGCGTCCCTGCTTTACTCCCCGTACACGCCGAGAAGAGTGCCGGAACTCCGGCGGCCGCGCCCGCGCTCAGCGCTGTTGATAGAAAATGGCGACGTGTGAGTCGCAACCTGGGACAGGGCTCCCTTGATCAGAATGTCATTGCCAGGCAGGACGGCTTTCAGTTGTGCTTGATGAACTTGCCGTTCTTCTGCCCGGTCAGAGAATTATAGAGCGTCTCGATGAACGCTCCGCATTGATAAACTGCCCTGCAAGTTTGTTCCAGGGGATCGAGCAGTTTCTCTTGCTTCATCGGATCCAGCGACTTGCCAGCTTTGATCCCTTTCGCCCCAGCCTCCAGAACTTCGGAGTGACGGCTGTTGAGTATAACCGGCGAATTCAAGATCGTTTGACCAACAACACGTGGTTTCCCCAATTGTCGACTCCCCGCCCACAACCCGCACCCCGACCGACGGACGCAACGAAAACTTGCGTCACTCAGGTAGTCCGACGCGCCGAACGAGTTTCCCAAAGCGCGGGTCGGAGCGCAGGCTATCCATGCGAGCGTCGGTCGCCAGATAGGTAGGCAAGTAGTAGGACCGGTCTTTGTAGGCTTGTTCAAGCAAGGCGAATGCCCGGTCTTTGTCTCCCAGGCCCGCATAAATGACTGCGACGTTGTAGGGCGCGACCCAGTTGTGCGCTGATACCTCTTTCAGATGATCCAAAATCTTTTGCGCTTCGGCGCGGTTGCCCGACACAGCGTAGGCATGTCCCAGCCCTGACCAGGTCTCGGTATTGTCTTTTTCCAGTTCGACCGCACGTTGAAACTCGACGATGGCCTCCGTCAGCTTTCCTTTCTGCTCATAAGCTCGACCCAGGAAACAGTGACTGAACCAGAAGTTTGGGTCAATCTCAATAGCGTGACGGAGTTGCTCAATCGCTGGATCCCAGCGTCGTGCAAATACCAGAGCCGCTCCCGCGCTGAAGGCCGCGAACCCGGAAAGCGGATCGGCTTGCTGCGCTCGCTTGGATTCCGCGATTGACTCGTCGTACCGTCCCATCGGTGCCAGAAACCAACTGTAGTACGAGTGAGCGTCCGAACTGTTGGGACTCAGTTCAATGGCTCGTTTGAATTCCGTTTCCGCTGCGGCCCAATTCCAGTCATACCAGTGCGTAACGATCGCCATGGAAATGTGAGCGCCCGCATCGGATTCGTCGATCATGAGCGCGCGTTTGGCCGCATCCTTGGTCTTGGGCCCAGCTTCGTTCGGAGACATGAACCAATCGTCCTGGTTCACGTAATTAAAAGCCAGCCCGCTGTAAGCCAGGGCATAGTTGGGATCGACAGCGATCGCCTGATTAAAGTAGTCGATGCCCGTGTCAAACCCCTCTTTGGTGAGTTTGTTGGTGTAGTACTTACCCTTCAGATAAAGGCGGTAGGCTTCGGGATTATCTGTGGAGCCCTGGGTCAGCCTCTGTTGATCTTCCGTCGAAAGCTGTGAGCGCAGACGCTGGGAAACTTCCCTTGCAATGTCACTCTGAACCGCCAGCAGGTCGGCCACCTTCCGGTTGTATTGCTCACCCCACAGCTGCTTGCCTTTACGAATGTCGTCGAGTTCGACGTTGATAGTTAAATCGTCGCCTCGCTGCCTGACGTCGCCTGTGAGTACGGTCTGCACGCCAAGTTCGTCGCCAACCTTTTGCACATCCATCGCCTTCCCCTTGTAATGGAGAGCGATACTGTGCGGAGTTACCTTCAGGCTGGGCAACCGTGCCAGGCTGTTGTTGATGCTTTCCGTAACGCCATCGGAAATGTAGTCCGCATCGGGATCGTTGCTTCGATTCTCCAGAGGCAGAACTGCGATCGAATCGATGCCTGCCTCCGAACGTCTCAAATAAATAAAGACTCCGGCGGAAGCGATGACCAGCAGACTCACGGCAATAGCGAAGGCGATGGCTCGCCGTTTGAGGCCTGAGAGGCCCCGTATCGAAGCGTCTTCGAGTGCCTGGCGGAGATCGGTTGCCGTCTGGAAGCGGCCGTCCGGAGATTTCGAGAGGCACTTGCGCACGATCGCTTCGAGCGCAGGTGGCGCGTTGAGTGGATCCGGGTCCTTGTGAACGATAGCGCCCAGGATCGCTGCGGACGAGCCTCCGGAAAAGGCGCGGCGTCCTGCGAGCATTTCGTAAAACACCGCCCCAAAAGAAAAAATATCAGAGCGCGCGTCGGCCAGCTTGGTCTCGGCCTGCTCTGGCGACATGTACGCCGGAGTGCCCATGATTGTGCCTACCTGCGTAATGCCGAGGCTCTGGGTTTCGTCGTGGGTCAGGCTGCCGTGATCCTGTTTTGCGAGTCCGAAATCCAGGAGCTTTACGACACCGCCCGAGGTCGCCAGGATGTTCGCTGGTTTGAGGTCGCGATGAATGATTCCCTTGGCGTGTGCGGCTTCGAGCGCGGCAGCGATTTGCCGCGCGAGTTGCAGCGCCTCATCCGGCGGAAGAGCCCGCGGCTGTTCACAGTCGACGATAGGCCGCCCGTCGATGTACTCCATGACCAGAAAATCCGGGCCGACATCGTAAATCTGGCAGATATTGGAATGATTGAGTGCCGCGATGGCTTTGGCTTCACTCTCGAAGCGCTCGCTGAACTGCTCGCCAGAAACTTTGATCGCGACGTCCCGATTTAGACGGGCATCTCGGGCACGATACACCTGTCCCATCCCGCCCGCTCCAATGGACGCAAGGATTTCATATGGACCGAGTTTGTCGCCTGCAGAAAGCGGCATGTAAAGAATCGAGACAAGTTTAGCCGATCACACAGCAGATAGAGAACGTATTCCGGGCTACTCGGAACTGAACTGGAGCAACTCGGCTTTAAACTGATTGACTCGGGATGTACGCAACTCGATCCTGAATCCAGCGGTGCGCGGCAACTACTCGGGATTCAAGCTGTCAAACGCCTTCACCAGTTTGTCGGCGCCAGCGCGATACACAACCCATCCCGAGCCTTGATCCGAAGTCTCACGAAAGAGCAGTTCCCCGCGGCCGTCTCCATCGACATCGACGGCATCGATCAATTCCAGCCGCGGCGTTACATCCAAATGAAAGTTGTCGGTGATGCCAACGTACATTTTGTGCAGGTTGTGATAGATGTCCGGATAAGCCACCAGCACAATTGAGTACAGCAGATCGGAACCGGCCTGAGTCGATGTGGCATTAGGAGTCGAGTGCGCCTGCGCGCTCAAAACCAGAACCGGCTGATTCGTGCCCCACAGATCGTAGGCGACCATCTGCATGTTTTCGAGCTCTGGAACCGGCGGCTTCGGGGTCACCAACTTTTTCGCGCTGGTCGAGCGAGGCTGGTTGGTCGCGATGCTATTTTTCGCCCGCGCCTCGATGTAGTTCCTCAGCTGATCTTTCGCCAGGTCGACCATCTGTTTGCGCCGGTCCGCCTCTTCGCCCGGAATCCACTCGAACGCAAAAGACTTCGGCTCGCGCCCAGTGTCCGATGCGTCGGAGATGGCCGGAATCAGCTGCACATCTTCCTTGTTCGCCGCCGCAGTCTGCACCACCTTGCCCGCCTCCTGCGAATTCTTGGGACGAGCACCAGGCAAACTGTAGCCCGGAATGTCTTCATCGGCGAAAGACTCTGCAGGCTTACCGCGTCGCAACCTTGGACGATTCGCCTCGCTTGCTCCGCTGTCGGATGTAGCGATCGGTTCTTGGTCTTTCGCCTGATCGCCGGATTTCGTCTCGCTCGTCGACGGATGGTTCGATTTGGAATCGCCCGACTTTGAGTCACTGGGCTTTGACTGGCCATTCGCTGAAGTGTTCTGGGACGAACCAGAATCGGATGCGGGCGAAGAGCTTCCTCTGTTCAATCGTGGAGGCCCATCGTCAGAACTCGAACTTGGCTTCGACGGCTGCGCTGGTGCCGTTTGCTGGCTTGAATCCGATCCGGATGAACTGGGCTTCGTCAAACGTGGCGGCCCATCTCCGGAGCCTGAACTTGGCTGTGAAGGCTGCGATGCCGGCGCGCTACTAGCGGGCGCCGCGGGCTTGTTTGCATTTGGATCCCGAGTCAACCGGGGCGGTGCATCGTCCGTACTGATTCCGGCCGGGGCCTTTTCTGCTTTCTTGGCGGTGACCGGCGGCTCAGTTCCATTTGCTCGCCATACACCGGTTCCAAGCCAGGGCATCGCGGCATTCGGGTTGTTGCTGTGCAGTGCGCTCCCTACCGTGAACAGGCCCAACGAACTGCCAGAGCGGACGCCTTCGTACACAACCCCCGAATCCAACGCCATCGGCACTGGGTCGGCCTTGTATGCGCTTGCATCCCAGAATTTTCCGTTCACCAGAATTGCTACTGGGATGATCGAAGCCTTGCCATTTTTTCCAAGTTGAACAATGCCCAAGGCGCGCGGGCCGGCATCTTTCTTTCGCGGTGCCTTTCGCTCTCCCGGCATAATCTCCGGACGTTCTTCCTGCCCTACGGCCGAAGGAATCGCCGAACCGACCAGGCCCACCAGCAGCACCACTCCAACCACCCGCAACAGAATTCCGCAGTGTAGAATTCTGAACAAAGCTCTCGGGTTACAACTCCTGGTCTTAATCCATTTCCACGTTTGCGGAGAATTTGGCATGAAAGTCAATGATAAGGCTCCCGACTTCACTTTGCAGGATGAGAACGGCGCCGAAGTCGCGCTCAAAG
>DATJWZ010000040.1:0-2793 GCA_035500795.1 Candidatus Eiseniibacteriota bacterium
CGGTAAGCGTTGGATTGTTCACCCACTAATAGGGAACGTGAGCTGGGTTTAGACCGTCGTGAGACAGGTTAGTTTTACCCTACTGATGAAGGTCGCCGCGATGGTAATTCAACTTAGTACGAGAGGAACCGTTGATTCAGACAATTGGTTTTTGCGGCTGCTCGACCGGGCATGCCGCGAAGCTACCATCTGCCGGATAATGGCTGAACGCCTCTAAGTCAGAATCCGTGCCAGAAAGCGGCGATATTTACCCTCGCGCGTTGCACATGCATACAAATAGGCTTTGGCCTCGAGTCATACAAGACGGGGGTTGTCCTTTGGGCGGAAGCGCCTTTGGGTCACCTCGTGGATTATAATTTGAAATATGTGTGAGGATGTATCCATTGCAGACGACTTTGATGTGTAACTGGGCGTTGTAAGCGGTGGAGTATCCTTGTCGATACGACCCGCTGAGACTAATCCCATGTTGCCCGATATATCCCTGACAGCGGGGCAACGGTGCCCCGTCGACAGGTTTATGTTCAAGTTTTTCGATGTTTGACATGCGGTATTGAAGGGTGAATCAATGTTCATGCCACTGTTGAAGAGTGGGTGGATAAATTTCGTCTGCTTGCCAGCGCTCGGTGAACCATCCCCAGCCGCAATGTTGAAGAGTGGGTGGGCGAGGAACCACCGGTCCGTCGGCAGAGTTGAAGAGTGGGTGAAACCCACTTTCTACCCGCTTGGTTTTTTCTAAGTCCAGTTGAACATCATACCAGGCTGGATCCGATCCCCCCTCTCCGAGCCCGTATAAATCCCATCTTGCCGAGGCTAATGTCTCGGGATGCCAATGACTTGCTCACATATGAATGACAAAGCCTAGAGGTATAACGACCAAAACAAAAAGCCAGACCTGAAGGATTTAAGCAAATAACTGAATTGATAGCCAAGTTGGAACATAATGTGGCATGCACACCTCCGACTCATGACAGGTTGGACAAATCCATCTGTGGTCTTGTTGAAGAGTGGATGGCCACGATTCATGGCCCGACCGGCGGATCCACTGTCAACAATTGTCCGACGTGATCACGCTATCAAACAGTGGATAAATGGCCATGAGGCGAGACGAGTTGCGTTGGATGCCAGGCGACCGGGTTCAACATCCAACTCGCTCGCCTACTGGCTCGTGCGAAGTGAGGCAAAGCCAGTAGACCTGGCGACGAGGCGCCATGTATAAAACGCATGCATTCCACTTCAGGCAATACATTTTCACGTTATATACTATAAGCTGTAAACTGCGAGGGAGCGAAGCGAGGCGAGGTGAGCCGAGTCTCCGACTCACCTCGTCCGGCCGCTCCGGTTGCTTCACTCGCTCGTCTCGTGTCATGCCTCGTGCACGAGCGGTGGATCCACTTTGCTCGTCACAAGGTGAGCCATGGGTTTACTCGCATCGTGGCCATATGCCACCATGTCGGTCCACCTGAAAGCCACTATGCCCAGGTGCATGGATGCTCCCAAGGCACCATAACATTGTGCATGTATCAATGGACCATTGCACATATCCTGTCCCGCGGCGGTTCTCCAATTGAAGAGTGGGTGCGGACATCTTGCACCCATCATCCCGAGCCCGGATCCTCACCCTTTCAGCTTTCCCTCATTCCACAGCACAACATGCCTCCATTTCATTTCTTTAGCGAGGTTTTAGATAATTCAGTAAAACGGCGGCGCTATTCCAATTCGGACTAACCAAGTATCCCAACATATATATGGAGGATGGATTAGATCAGATGCCCGGGCTTGAGAGCCGGCAGATGTGTCAACCCTCCTTGGATGTGGCATTTTGCTTTGGCTGAACATATTTCGATGTTGAGAGGTTGCTTTCCATCTTGATTTGATCGGTCTGAAGGAAATTGCTGATAGAACCTGAGGCATGCCTCATCTTCGATCGATCCAATCCTGAATGCCAGACATTTATCCGTTTGTGGCTTAGGCCCTGTGCCTTTCGTCCACGATGGATCTGCCCTTAGTCCAAGCCAATCTGGAGCGCATTGCGTTCCGTCTTGAAAGCGATTTGGTGGGTCGATGGCCTCTGGCCAGAAATCTGCCGAACCAATTGGGAATCCGTCGAGGGCGTCGAGTCATTGATTCCGCCCGAGTCAGTTCCCTGGATAGGTGGCCACGCCTGGCCCGATCGATTTAGGTCGCGGTCCGGCGGGCGCTGCCTTGGGGGTTTGAAGCTGAGCTCGATCATGCCCAAGCTGTTTTGGAATTGAATCCGAATCGCTTTGGTCGTGGCGGACTTTTGGGTCCGCTCGCCTCGGTAATCAACCCGTCGTCCCATTTGGGTCGGCAGGCACCGCTTGAGCGGTTCCACGGTAGTTACCTGGTTGATCCTGCCAGTAGTCATATGCTTGTCTCAAAGATTAAGCCATGCATGTCTAAGTATAAGCAATTATACAGCGAAACTGCGAATGGCTCATTAAATCAGTTATAGTTTATTTGATGGTTCCTTTACTACTTGGATAACCGTGGTAATTCTAGAGCTAATACATGCTAAAATGCCCGACCTCACGGAGGGCTGTATTTATTAGATAAAAAACCATCCCCAGGCAACTGGGTCTTTGGTGAATCATAATAACTTTTCGGATCGCATGACCTTGAGTCGGCGACGTATCATTCAAATTTCTGCCCTATCAACTTTCGATGGTAGGATAGAGGCCTACCATGGTTTTGACGGGTAACGGGGAATTAGGGTTCGATTCCGGAGAGGGAGCCTGAGAAACGGCTACCACATCCAAGGAAGGCAGCAGGCGC
>DATJWZ010000041.1:0-6972 GCA_035500795.1 Candidatus Eiseniibacteriota bacterium
TAGCAAAGCGCTGGTTGAGGAGAACGAAGAAGAAATGTTGAAGGCAGGATAGAGTTCCGAGGCGTAGGGTAGGTTTATCCGGTTGGCGGTGAGCCCGGAGCCCGAGTTCAAGATCGCACAGCGCAGTCTGCAAAGACAGAGTTGAGCAGGTCGAGCGAGGGTCAGAAGCGAGCTACTGGCCGAGACGAATGGACCCCACACCACCTCGGAACTCTCTTACTTTTTGGTCCCCTCTCCGATTAAATCCGTGTTCATCCTCGGACAAGGAAGTTCCTTCCGTTACTTCGCCGCCGCTTTCAACACCACATTATTTCGCTCATCACTCGCGATGATGCGATAGAGCTTGCGCAGATCCTCAGCGCGCACCGTCGGCACACTCAATTCCTTTACCTCAAACGTTCTCGTGTAGTCGATCACGTTGCTCTTCACTTCGATTTTGGAGTGATAGCTGGCAAATCCATAGTCCGCATCCACGGGCGCCGGTACCTCATCGACCTGGTATCCCGCTGGGATCGTAATCTCAAAATTGTCGGTGTCCCGCACCGGGCCCTCAAACTCGATCGGAAACCGGCGTGGCTCCTTCGTCTCAAGAAATCCTTCCGCCTTCACCCCCAGAACTCGCGGACGAACCAGCAGCAAGCCGCCGACGTTCTTGGCATATTCCGGAGACTGAAAAGTGTAGTCGAAGCCAAACGGCTGGTCGGTGACGTTCAGATTGAGGATCACGGCGTGCGTGATTTGAAAATTCGACAGTGACCCAGAGAGCAGGCTCTCAATAGGCTTGATGCGGTCTTCATTCTTTGTAACCGATCGCAGCGCCCAGCGCTCAGACGACGCTCTCTCACCCAATCGCGTCTCTTTGATCTGTCCGGTTAACATGCCCTTGTCATTAAGCGCCAGCTTTCCAGTGCGCTCGATTCCATTCATGGCCGAGGGCTGTTGCGGCAAGGCCAGCAACTCCCCGCCGTCCGGCATCACTAACAACGCGTAGTTGGCCTGTAAGCTTCCGCGAATCTGTCCGAACGGCGTCATCTCGTCCGTCGGATCAAAGAAAAGAATCTTGCCCAGCTTCGGATGCTGCACCGTCGCTACCAGCGACGGATCATTCATACCGTCGGGCAACTTCACCGCAATAATGTTGTGATTGAATCCGTAGTTGTGTGGAGGTGTAGAGGCCAGAATCGCACCTCGCCTCGTATTGATCGCCACCTGAAAGGAATCAACCCCAATTTCTTTGAGCATCGACCGCATCAGCAGGGCCTTATCCTTGCAGTCTCCGTAGCGATGAGCGTAGACCTCCGCCGCGGGATGAGGCTGCCAACCTCCGATTCCAAGCTCAATCGCCACGTAACGGATTTCGTGTTGCACGAAGTGCGCAATGGCCTGCATCTTCTCCAGTTGCGTGCTCTTTCCCGCGGTCAACGACGCAACCTGTTGCTTGATCTCCGGAGAGGCATCGCCCCTTCCCGCCAGCAGCGCATTGACCCACTTGCCCAGATCCTGCCACTCGGCGAATCCAGAAGGAGCCTTCCCGCCAGCCGGGAACAACGTAATCACCAACTGCCCCGCAATTCCCCGGAACGCCGGCATTGCGGGTTCGTGACGAATTGCCTCTACATCAGTGACAGTCCAATGCCACGAATTGCTTCCTGCCTCGGTCGGTTTGACTTCAGCATGATTCATCCACGATGCCTTGTACTCCCAGCCCGCCGGGAGTTGAAGCGAGTAGTGACTTTCCCGCACCGGGTCACTCTCTTGAAATTCCCAAATGTCCTGCAGAAAAAATGGTTTCTCCTCGACCTCGTATTCATAACCAATGACATTGCCCGGATCGGACGCAGGAATATCGATGACTCTGTACTTCGTATCATCGATCAGTTCCGCTCCCATCAATTCCAGCGCAATCTCGGTCGAGTCCTTGTCTTTCACCTCGAAGTCCTTGCCACTTGCCGGAATGCACCATCCGTGCAGACTTTTGATCTTTCGCTGCGGATTGAAATAGACGTGAACTTTGCCAAGCTTCCGCCCATCTGGACGCAGAATCTTGTACGCCTCGCGCACGGTGGTCCTGATCTTGTCGACCGATACGACCGCGACGTCCGTCGAGGAGTACAGCAAAACCGCGTCAGTCTTCTCGTCGTACGCCGGAAGCGGCGCTGCCGCCGCCGCATGCATCCACTGTGGAGCATCTCCAGCCGTGCACGGCAGACAAGCCAACAACCCAATGACGATCAGCCAAAACAATTGTCCAGAATTAGTTGCTGGCCGAAGCTTGAGAGGGCTCCAAAAGCACCTGTTGTTCATCACCGGTTCTCACCACCTGAAAGAAGTTGCGTAAAGAAAGGTAGTACTTGGTCTCCAGCAAAAGAATGTCTGAGTTCAACTTCCGGGTGATATGCACTGTTCCTTTGCCGTCCTCAACTTTGAGCTCATAGTTGATGATCTTCCCCTCCTGCGTCTTCGGCGCCGGCGCGTTGCTAACGCTCCATCCAGAAGGGAGTTCCACCGTGATGTCGTCGATCTTTTCGTATGGATACCTGAAGTACACAGGATTTACACGGTTTGCGTGTTCAAAAGTCTGCTTCTCAGAGGCGGTGAATAACCCAACCGGCAGAACCGTCCGCTTGCCCGCGCTGGATGCCCATCCTGGTACCTTCAGGTCGAACACGGCGACTAGCGGAGTCGCGCTGCCGTTCCAGTCTGGTTGCGACGTTAAATCGACCTCGGCAGCTGTAGGGATTTGTTCTTTCAGCATGTCCTCTAAATGTTTCTTGCGGGCGGTATCGTCCTCATGGCGTTCCTCCAGGCGCTGGTACATCGCCTCCAGGCCCGTATATGTGACGGTAACTTTGCCTTCAAGGTCTCCCGTGTCGGCCAGCTTTAAACTCGCCACTCGGCGAATCTGCGACTCTTCCGGTTCGGGCATCGAGGTGTGAATCCATTTCCCGCCGTCGCTGTCGAGTTGTCGCCCGACAACGCCGGTTTCCGCCCATGTGAGCATTCCATATGGTGTGAATGCCCCGCCCGGATCGAAATAAACATCTTTCCCGTTCACCTTAACCAGGACGACGTTCGCGTCGAGTTCTCCGCTGTTCATCAGATTAGGATTGAAAAAATACTGCTGGCGGTCTGAGACCCAGCAACCGGACGCCTCGAATCCCGCTGCCCGCGCCAGGCCTAAAAAGAGCCATGTCAATTGCATGCCATCGCCGTAGCCCCGCTTCCATACGTCTTCAACATTCGTCGCCGGCTTTTCCTTATCGCGTTTTTCTTCCTGCTCGGTCTTGCGGATTTCATACGAGGTATTCCGCAGCGTCTGGACCCGGTCGTAGATTTTTCGCAGCTTCACTCCCGGCGCATCGTTCGGCGAAACGATTTGTGATACGGCGTCCTCCATGGCTTTACGTTTGCCTACAAAGCTCTCCATAGCTCCGTTCCGCTTCTTGCCGACACGCTGCCAGAACTTTTCCGGATCGCGTTCCGGAAGCTCTTCGTCATAGATGAAATCTACCCGCGACTTCAGTTCGTTCTCCGGAGGCATGTAATCCTCCGTCTGGAACGCGGGTATGTTGTGCGCTTGCATCTCGACCGTGCCGAGTGTGTTTTGTTTTGGCTCCGAGCCTGCAGGCAACTGATGCCAACTCCAGCGCAAATGGAACTGGTCGTAGGAGCCTGGGCTCCGGTAAGGCTTCAGCGAAAACTTGGCATCTTTTGTGAAGAGTTCTTCGCTCAGAATCCAGTGTGAGCTATACACGTAATACTGCTTGAAATCGAGCGTGTAAAAGTATTCGATAATGCTCCCGACCTCGACGCTGGGAAGAGTGATCGTCTTCACAAGCATCGAGAATCCGCGCTGCTTCATTACCGTCTTTTCGAAGGTGTTGCCATCGAATTCGACAGTCGTTCCATCCGGCTTAATCGTCCGCGCGCGGATGGCGGAAATGCTCTCGAAGGCCTTCGAAAACGGGATCTCCACACTGGCGTACTTGCGGCCCTCCTCCGTAAGAATTTTCACGCGAACATAATTATCCTCGTGCGGCGTGTACCGGTTGTCGTCACGGTCGACCTCGCGAAACAGAATGACCGCTGGCGCCCCGGGTGCCATCGGTTCACTCTTCATCTTCAGTTCTTCGGGATTGACAGGTTGAAAGCCGATTCCGGCATGGGCGGCTATTGGAAACAGACTGAATGTAACTAAGAGAGCCAGTAACAATGCAAAAAAAAGACAAACCGGACGCAATCGAGTAGACATGGTTCGGACCTCACCGGGAACCGGTGTATTGAATCTAAAATTGCGGGCACGGAGGAAGGAATCGCAGATCGGCGCGGGCCCGAGACTGACCACACCAATCCTGCGCCGACAATACCGTCCGACGCCGCCACTGTCAAGGCTTTAGATCACATCTGCGTGCTCGTTTTTGACACTAGGGTCACCTTTTGGGAACATCCCTTGGTCGCAACGCAGTAGCTCTCGCAACCCGAACGCTTTTTGCCACACGTCTCTAAGCTTTACTCCGCAAAGAACTGTAAAGTTCGGTATCTTCGGGTAAAGTTCGTAGCCTTTTCCGGATTTCCGAGACAAGCTATCAACGGGCTTTCCTACGCCACTTGGAGAGTCTGATCGTCGTTTCCAATTCCAGTTCTTTCATCATGTTTCGCGAGAGAATCCCGTCCATCCCCCTTTACACCCTTTGCGTGTTGACGCTACTCTTCTGTGCAAAGAACACGACCGCACAACACCATGGCGGCCATGGATTGGGCGGAGGCATCCCGGGTGCCACCAACCGCCCGACCGGTGTAGACGAAAAAGACGACCTCAAGGATTTTCACCATGCTCTGGCTGTACAGGCTACGAGCCAGCAGATTGCCGACTTTCAGGCTCTAGTAAAGGGAACCGATGAGGCGAAAGCCAAGCTCGACACTTTCGCGGAAGAGCAAAATAAGAGCAACGCTAAATCCCGGCCTACAGTATCCCTCTCCGAGATCGACCAATTTGTGCAGCGCTCTCTCATTGGCAGCCGAAAATTCGTTGACGGATTCTCTTCCTCCCAGAAGTCCGGACTGAAGGACACTCTTAAAAAGCTCAGCAAGGTTGACTCCGATCTGGAAACGGAAGAAAAAAAGCTCGATGATGCCGTCCAGGCGGAAAACCGCGGTATCAGCCTTGAATCGGCGACTGATAACCTCACCAAGTCGCTCTCTGCGTTCTCCGATCAACAGCTTGCCTTGGGAAGAGAAATGGGAGTGATCCTGTCTCAAGGTTCCGACGTCGCCTTCAATCTTCCTGAGGTCAAGACTCCGGTAAAGGCGGGCGACCTCGCTTTTGATGTCACGGCCAACGGGGACCTTTCTCAGACTGCCGCGCAGAATGCGGAGCGAACCTTCAAACTTCAGATCCTCGTCGATCTCTCGGAACTCAGCGAAAATCTCACCGACTTCCTGCGCCCTCAGCTGAGTGGCGGGCGCACGTGCGGCGATCGACTCCAGCTTCGCCAGGCAGTTATGTCGCTCTCGGACCCCTCCAGTGTCGTGAATTTAGATCTGCACTACGAGCACTGGTCTTGCATAGGCGGATCGCCGCAAGAGATGGCGGAGGGCGACGGTTCTGTCGATGTGAAACTTCGCGTCACCGTAGACAAGCAAAATTTGCTGGACCTCGAAAGCGAGTTTTCCCGTATCGATGCTGGCGGGCTGATGGCTGAGTCCCTGCGCTCGGGAAATCTAGGCGAGGAACTCCGCGATCGTTTGAATCGGTCGCTTCTGTCAATCTTACGAAGCGCAGCAGACTTTCAAAAGCTGCTCCCCGCGGCTGTGCGGCAATCAGCAGTAGTTCAAACCGCGAAGTTCGAGGAACTGGGCATTGGCAAAATCGCGGTCGACATCACCGGTGAAATGAAGATCACCGACGAACAGGCTAACCTGATGGCTAGCCAGTTGAATCAGGCGCTGTTTGCGAAGAATCCTGCAGCGCAGGCAGGCCAACCTGGGAAAGATATTCCTTCACTCAAAACTCGGTGACCAAGCGCCTGCTACTTCGCGTTCCCCGGCCCTCCGACCGCATAGATCTTCGGGATTCTCTGCTCCAAACTCGGCAGCGGCGGAAAGCCCGCATGCGGCTCCGTCTGATACCAGTACGCGACCGAAAAGAAATTATCCGACCGGTGATTCGCATGCCCATGTTCGATCGTTGCGCGCAACGACTTCGTGAACGGAATCGGCGAGTCGAGATGGAAGCGGTAGAGCGACGACCGTCCGCCTGCCAACTCTGAGCCCACAACCGGCGCGCCATAGAGCTGGTACGAGAACGGATGTCCGCCAAAATCCCACGCGCCCAGGAAATAATCCTCCGTGCCCGTTCCGTTGATCGACGGCAGCTTCTCGCCGTCCACGAAAAACATGTCGTCGCCCTCACCGAACCACTTGTCCTGGTTCTGCAGCACCGACATCGTCACGCCGACAAAGTGCCCGCGCCCGGCCGCCTCCATCCAGACGTAGTTGCCCTCGCCGTTCAGATTTTTTCTGTTATCCATGTCGCCGTTGTTCTTCCACGGATCGGTAGTTCCCTTCGCCGGTGCGGCCTGCCGGTACTGCGCATGAAAGTAAAGTTGATCGGCGGGTAGCGGCTTGGAGTAGGTGCGATAGTCGATGTTGAAATAAAACGCGTCGGTCTTGATCGTGCCCTCATTGGTCACGGTTACTCGTGCGTGCTTCTGAAACGGCATCGGAAAGAAACAATTCAGAGCCTTATCCGAAGAAACCTGCAGGGGAGCCGACTGGTAAGCGTGATACTCGCCCAGTCCGAGCCCATAGAAATCCCCAATCGGAGCCTCCACGCTGGGCGACGCCTCTCCATCCCAGTACATCCGCAGTACCAGCGCCTTGAGATGGTCCGGATCGTCGGTAGCAATCGTGACCCAGATGTGCGAGATGACTCCCGGGCCAGCATCGTCGAGAAGAGTGAGCGTCTCCCCC
>DATJWZ010000042.1:0-15681 GCA_035500795.1 Candidatus Eiseniibacteriota bacterium
TTGAAATATTCGTTTAAGCGACTGCTTACAGAGCCGCCGAGGTCGAGATGTCCATCGCATCCGGGTGCGCTGAGATCAAGGTAGGCAAAGTCGCTCGACGTGCCAAACAAATTGTTTGAATTGGTATTGAGGAATGTGAGCGGCGTTCCGGACTGGAGGGTTACTACCGTGGACAGGCCCCACCCAGTGAACGTTTTTTGCAAAATGCCAGATCCGTGGTCGAATTTCGGGAATTCGTAAATGGCACTTACGATCAGGCGATGCCGCCGGCTGAAATTGGCTTCACCGTAGCCCGCATAGAGATTGTTTTGATCGCCGATCGTCCCACCGCCGAATGTGCTCCCTACGACATTCGCGGCCCCGGTGGACAACGCCTTCGACCAGGTGTACGCCGACAGAAATTGCAATCCGTGGCCGAGGTTCTTTTTCAGCGTAACCTCCAGGGCATTGAAGTTCGACCTCCCTTCCGAGCCTTGTTCCATAAATCCCGCGGGGTCCCATCCTTGATATGGAACCCTCAAGGCGAGATTTGCCAACGTGCTGGTCGTTTGTCCGCGGATTGGATTCTCCAGAGTGGCCAGACCCGCCTGGTTGATAGAGTGCGAGTAAATCAGATGGTTGGTATTCGATCCGACATAGCCGATTTGTAGCGCCAAAGTCGGAGTAATTGCGGTTTGTACATTGAAGGCATACTCCTGTGTTATTGCAGGACGGATTGTCTGTTGGGTAGCGGTTAAACTCAGGTCGCTATCGGGCGTGTAGGGAGCGAAGAACGGAAATTGGCTGAGCGGGGGAATCGGTTCCTGGAACGGATGCGCCCAGGAGGCGCTGCCATTGAAGGGCGGAGCAAAAACACCGATTAGCGCCCAAGGCAAACCGCCTGTGGACTGGAATTGGCTATTGCCGGTGACCGCCGAATAATAGATGCCGTATCCGCCTCGCACCACAACACGGTCACTGGTGCGAGGCAAGTTGTACGCAAACCCAACTCGCGGACCCCAAGTTTGGTTTCCGCTCCCAGGTACAAACCCGTTGACGCCAGACTTCACAACGCCTGCGGGCACCGGATAGTTCCAATTCGCCGGTACAACATAGCCGGCCAGACTACCTGTCGGCGGAGGGTTGGGGTTCAGTAATGCAGGGTCGATATTTGTCGCTCGGCCATTGAGATTGGTGAATGGCGGCAACCACTCCCAGCGCAGGCCGAGGTTCAGCGTCAGTCTGGAGTTGACGCGCCAATCATCCTGAGCATAAACCGAGGTTTCCCAGGTCCGATTGTGTCCCGCCAGCACACCGAGCACCTCCAGCGAGTACAAAACATTGCTGAAGCCGTCTGGCGGAACCCCGGACATCCCGGCGGTGCCGTTCTCTGCACCGTTCATTCCCAGGAGGAAGTCCGGCCAACTGGGGAAGTTCACCTGACCGTAGTATTCTTCCCCACTGTTATTCAAATACGCTCTCGTGATTCCGCCGCCGAAGCGAAGACTATGCTGGCCACGCACCCAGGCAATGTCGTCCTCAAGGTTGAAAAGGTTTTGTGCAAAAGGAAAGTAGAAACCAGGGTTAAAGTTATTGGAGCCGGCGATAGTCACCGATGGCTTATCGTCATTCTGAGTGGAAGCATTCACGCCTATCCCGGAAAAGGTGAATGGCGAATGCGGCGTGGTAGTGGAAGAAATTCGATCGTAGCCCAACCGAACCTGATTAAGGAGATTTGGCTTAAAGAGGTATGTGTCGGTCAGCGAGGCCACTAGATAATTCGAGTTATTTTTAGAGGGAGCGCCCGGGAGATTGCCGCCACCGGCGAAAGGATTTATGGTGTTGCTGGCCGCAACGAAAAATCGGCCTTGAATCGTGTTTTTCGGTGACTGTAAGAAATCGAAATTCCCCATGTACTGATTCTCATTGAAGGTCGCAGGCGCACTCACGGAGACCAAGTCGTTTGCTGGGTTGGCAGTCGGGAACAGATATTGTCCGTTGGGCAACTTTAGCTGGAGCAGTTTGAGTGCTACGGGGTTGATGTTGGATCCGTCAGCGGCAATCGCTGGTCCGAATCCAGGTGGGCCAAAAATATATTGGAGTCCCTGCTGCCCAGCAAAGAGTGCCCCGATGGAAGCGGCGGAACGATCATTTGTAGTGAGTGGAGAAAAGAATGTTTGACGACCTGATACGCCGTTGATCTGCCGTGTACCCTGGTACGAGCCAAAAAAAAGGATTTTGTCCTTGATGACCGGGCCACCCAGGGTGCCTCCAAACTGGTTCTGTTTCAGTTCCGGGCGTGGCACTCCGTTCTGATTGAAAAAGAAGTCGTTGGCATTCAGTACATCGTTCCGCCAAAATTCAAACAAATTACCATGGAACTCGTTGGAACCCGTTTTCGTGACCAGATTGACGTTCGCACCGGCATCCCTGCCGTATTCCGCATCGTACATTCCCGCCTGGACTTTGAACTCCTGAATGGTGTCGGGGTTCGGGATCGGCACACCGAAGCCCGAGGCATCGTAATCATTCACGTCAACACCATCCATTCGAAAATTGATGTCACTTGCTCGGGCGCCGTTGACGTTTTGGCCTTGCCCTTCCGTCGTGGGAATCTGTCCGCCGCTTCCTCGTCCCAATTCCGCCGCATCCGTCACGCCGGCGATAACCCCCGCAGAGAGGGTCATGATCTGGGTGTAATTCCGATTTACCAGCGGAAGGGCCTCAAGCTGTGCGGTAGTGACCACATCGCCGAGCGCATTCGTACTCGTTTCGACGATTGGAGGCGTTGCTTTTACTTCGATTGCTGCAGATTCACTGCCGACCTTGAGGGTGACGTTCGTGACGGTAGTTTCGGTTACCCCTACCAGCACCGAAGATACAGTGAGGTGCGCGAAGCCCTTCGCATCGATATCCACCCGATAGCCCCCGGGCGGAAGCAGCGGCACAATGTAGGTGCCATCCGCGCCCGTCTTCACGGTCCGTACCTCGTTCGTTCTCTGATTGGTCACCCGGACATCCGCATCCGAGACCACGCCGCCTGAGGGATCAATAACCACTCCTCTCAGAAGGCCTGTCACAGAGGTTTGAGCCCACCCTGTTGTGCAAAGTCCTAGAACCGCTATGAGCAATAACGTCAACGGGAACAAATCCTCAGCCCAAAGGCGGAATCCGATTCGCGATGGCGCTATATGTTTCATGACTCACGCCGCCAAGGTAGCACATATTGATCCGCCAACGTTGTCAGTTGCCCGCTTGTTTGACTCCCGGAGAGGGCTCCCCCTTGTTCTGGTGACGAGAGCTAGGGCAGCATCATCGTGTTGGGGGCGGTTTCTCGTTCTGCTCGCGCTTAGTCCTCGCCAGGGGCTGTTAGTGTACTTCTCCCCTAAATCGTAGTTTGATTTTTTGACGAAGACGCTGAATAACGGACAGGAGGAGGCACTCCGAGGGTAGAATGTACGTACCTATGAGGAACAGAGCGCGCAGCGTAACAAGAGTTGCGATTGCGCGTCTTGTGCTCGGGGCAGCAATCATGCTCGGCGTGGCCTGCCCTCCTGCTTCCCCGTTAGATCCCTCACTCGACCTCACTCAGTACGTGCACACGGCGTGGACGGCCCGTGACGGCTTAAAGGGCAGTACTCGGTCAATCGTCCAAACGCCGGACGGTTATCTTTGGATCGGCACCGAATTCGGACTTGTCCGCTTCGATGGCGTTCGATTCGTCGCATGGAGCCCTCCGCTGGGCCAGCGCCTTCCGAGTGTGAACATCACGTCGCTCCTGGCCACGCGTGATGGCACATTGTGGATCGGCACTCTGAAGGGCTTGGCAAGTTGGAAAGATGGCAAGCTCATTCTGCACTCCGAGATTGGAGACACGGTGTTTGCGCTCCTGCAGGATCACGAAGGAACAGTGTGGGTTGGAGCGTCTGGCAGGGTCTGCTCCATCCGAGGTGGAGAAACGGAATGCCATGGCATTAGCGGCAGCGAGGGAACAAGCCTTTATTACCTTTACGGCAATCAAGGAACAGGTGTGTATTCTTTGTGTGAAGACAGCAACCACCGTATTTGGGCCGGAACCGAGTTGGGACTCTGGCAATGGAACCCCGGTCCTCCCAAGCGCTATCTGTCGGAACCCATGGATACGCTTCAGGCTGTCGTTAAGGGTGATCGCGCTTCCGGATTGGTTTTTATTAGCGGCTCAAATTATATTGTGCGGCAACTCTCCGGAGACAAGATCGAGAAATACACCGTTCCGGGCGTGCTGGGGCCTTTCAAGGCCGCCCATTTGCTGCGTGACCGCGATGACGCTCTCTGGATCGGAACATATGATCAAGGGCTCGTGCGTGTTTTCCAAGGGAAGACCTCCCGGTTTGCCCTGGGAGAGGGTCTTTCAGGGAATCTCATCACCGCTTTTTTCGAGGATCGGGAGGGCTCTATTTGGGTAGGCACAACGAATGGTCTTGACCGCTTTCGCGAACCCGCTGTGTCTACGCTCTCCGCCTATCAGGGCCTGCGCAGCCCAGTCTGGTCTGTTCTCCCGGCCCACGACGGTAGCCTCTGGATCGGTTCCATTGACGGACTACAGAGGTGGAACCGGGGGCAGCTGACGATCTATCGCACCACCGGCTCTTCAACAAAGCAACCTGTGGGTGAGCGACCTGGTGCCGTGAACGGCTTTGTCCGCGAAATAACCGCTCCTGAGTTACCGGACGACTACATAGGCTCGCTCTTTGAAGATCAACGCGGGCGCGTTTGGGTCACAACCGGTAAGGGAGTTGCATGGTTCGAGAATGGAAGGTTTACTCGCGTCAGTGGCGTGCCCGCCGGATCTGCAAACGCCGTCATCGCTGACGAGGATGATGGCGTCTGGATCAGCTATCCCGGTCATGGTCTATTCCATGTCGCTCATGGCACGGTCGTCCAGTCGATACACTGGCCGTGGTCCGGCCAGGCAACGGACCCCCGTCTTTCCGCCGTGGTCCCCGACTCGGCGCAAGGTGCACTGTGGCTTGGAACGGTTACTGCAGGGATCGGCCATTTTAGGGACGGCCAAGTTAGCAGATGGCTCGGCAGCAAGGATGGCCTGGGTGCGGACCTGGTCTGGAATCTTCTTGTCGACCGCGAAGGTACGCTATGGGCCGCAACGGAAGGAGGCCTCAGCCGCTTAAAAAACGGAAATGTCTCGACACTCACGACCAAGAACGGTCTGCCTTGCAACGCGGTTCATTGGGTCGTCGAGGATGATGCTCGTGCGTTATGGCTGTCCACAGCATGCGGCCTGCTGCGCGTTGACCGCAGCGATTTGCAAGTCTGGGCATCGGATGCCAAACATACGATCCATCCGACCATCTTTGACGGCAGCGACGGCTTCAGAATGCATGCAATGCTCACCGGCTACAGCCCTGTCGTGAAAAAGTCTCCCGACGGAAAATTGTGGTTCGCACATAATGATGGCGTCAGCGTTATTGATCCACAAAACCCTCGCCTAAACAAAGTTCCTCCACCTGTTCATGTGGAACAGATTACCGCGGACGGAAAGACATATGCTGCCGCCACCGGCCTGCTGCTGCCGCCGCACATTCGAGATCTCGCAATCGATTACACGGCACTAAGTTTGGTCACGCCAGAGAAGGTGCACTTTCGCTTCAAGTTGCAGGGGCAAGACCGGGACTGGAGGGAGGTGGTCAACGTCCGCCGAGTGGAGTACTCAAACCTTGCGCCGGGCAATTACCGCTTCAGCGTCACCGCCTGCAATAACAGCGGCGTATGGAACGAGCAGGGCGATACGCTGGATTTTTCCATTGCCCCAGCGTACTGGCAGACGAACTGGTTCCGGGCGCTGTGTGTGCTTGCATTTCTGGCGATGCTCGGGACCGTTTATCGACTTCGCGTGCGAGTTTTAGAAGAGCGCCAAGGGATCTTGGAGCGGCATCAGGCCGAGATCAGCGCGTTGAACGAACTGTTAATGAAAGCGCAGGAGGAGGAACGAATACGGATCGCCGGGGAACTGCATGACGGCGTTCTGCAGAAGATTACGTCGATCACTCTCCAGTTGGCAACGGCCACGCTTGAGCTTCCGGCCGATTCGGAACCCAAGGCAGAAGTTAGAGATGTCGAGAAAAAGCTGATTGAGGTGGGCACGGAGATTCGTCAACTGTCTCATGAGCTTCACCCTGCGGTGCTACAGGAAGCGGGTCTGCCGTCCGCGCTGTCCTCGTATTGCCAAGAGTTCAGTAAGCTACGCGGCGTTCCCATTTCCTATCAGGCCGATGAAAATGTGGACGAATTATCACCCGGGGCGGCGCTGTGTATCTACCGCATCGCCCAGGAGGCGCTCGGCAATGTAGCGAAACATGCGATGGCCAAGCATGTGGAAGTTCTGCTGACCCGTTCCGATGGGCGCGTTCGCCTCCTGGTATCTGATGATGGTGTCGGTTTTGATCCCAACCGAAGCACAAAATCCGGAGGGCTTGGGCTGATCAATATGCGAGAGCGCGTGCGCCAGCTGGGCGGGACGTTTGGATTCGAGAGCAAGCCAGGGCACGGAACCACGGTGAAAGTGGAAGTTCCTTTTCGACCCGCGTCGTAAGTTTGCTGCAAACTTCTCACCGTTTCCAATTTATGTAGCGTTGAGGTATCAACTGTCGTTGCCACTGCAAAGCATATATCAAAAGAAAGAACTGGGCCTTTTGGGCAACCAGCCGCTCAACTCGGAGTGGCCGCATCAATTTCCGCAGTCGCAAATCGCACGCCCCATTCCATTACACGCCTGATCTACCACATGCCAAATTCCCGCGCCACGATCATGCTGGTGCACGACTAAGCCCGGAAGAAGCCTAGAGAGTTCGCCCCACAGTGTCGCGATTCGGACAGAACCGACAGATGTCCACAAGACACATTCGCTGGTTTCAGAGAGCAAACCCATTTTAATCCTCGCCGAGCGGACGTCGCACCGTCTCAGGGAATTGCGTCGGAAACACCCCATCCCGAAATCAGGCGGTTATGGTATAGGCGCGATCGACATCTTTGAGCCTGCAATGGTACAGGTGGTATTTCTTCATGCGCCGGATGAAGGGCACCCTGGATTTTGAGAACTGCAGTGCATAGTGCAGCCACTCCTCGACGACATAACTTTCCACAATGCCTGCAAGCAGCACGGGCGTAGTGTAAAAGGGAAAAAAGACACTAATCGGCCCAGCCAGAAAAAAGAGTGGAAGAGCATCTTTCAATCCACCACTGATCTGATTGGGATCGAACGCCCGCAGCTGATGTTCCCAATGAAGAGGATTCATTCGTTCTTGTAAAGAACGGCGAATGATTCCTTCATCGGCGGGAAAGCGGCCGTTCTGCACAAATCGGCGGAAGAGATATTCGGTCAAAATCCAGACCACGCAACCCACAAAGAAGAAGGTGACAGCGATCCATGGATGAGTGGTCGAAAAGGCGATGTGCAATACAACGATCCCATACAGCGTATAGAAGATAGTCAACGGGTACAGTCGGCGCCGTGTCAGTGTGGCTTGGCTGCGCCTAAGGCTCTCGAAGGGGACACCCCAGGTTCTTGATACCGATGGCGAACTAAGTGTGGTTTCTGGCATCGGCCTCCTCAAACCTTCCCTGCTTTCCACAAGAGCATGACTCGAAACTTCCGGCGAAACACCGGCAGCCCCGCTTGGACTTTCTCAAAAGCCTGCCGGGTGGGCTGCGATGTCCCTCGCATCAATCTCATCCATCAGCGCGCTGGGGGAGGACCGGCGAGGGAAGAGCTAACGGGATTCGGGGGTCGCGCTCTTCCTCCGCCGGTGGGGGTGGGGGAGATTCAGGGGAGTTCTGAAGAAGCTCACGGAGAGGCACCTCCAGGCGGAACGATTGCGTCGGCAGGATTGGCAATGATCGGACCGGTGGTGGCGTCGAAGCAGACATTCTCTCTCCTCACACTGATGAAGGGCATTTTGCTGACCACTGCTAACCAGGTGCAGGCTTGGCCCTGTCGGCCTCGACTTGCTGTTGATGCCACGAAAAAGGAAGCACTTAGGGGGATCGGAAGTTTTTCTCGGCGGGAGGCGCTTGCTCCAGGCGCGGGCGGCGGACGACGAACTTTCGACGCTGACGTCGAAGGGTCGTCAGTGGTATTTCAGCACCCCGAACCCCCGGCGCCCCATTTCCTTCCGGAACGGCAACTCGTCTCTGCACAAGAGATTGCCTTAGCCCCTCCCGGGCAATGCGACATCGCGGATGAAATGTCTATCGGAGACTCAGTCGCAAATGAAATCGTCGGCCGCAGCGGTGGGTGCGAACTCGGAGAAATGTTAACTTAGCGCCTTCCGGATTTTTCCAGGCTCACGAAAACCAACGCTTTTAGCGAATGTGGACCACCACAAGGGACACGTCATCGGTGGGCGGGCCCTCCCGCCAGGCCGCCACAGCATCGAGAATGCCCTGTTTCATCTCCTCTGCCGGCCGGCTTGACAGTTGGTGGACGATTCCCTGGAGGCCTTCAACTCCCAGCATCGCTCCGCGAGCGTCAAAGACTTCTGTGATGCCGTCGGTGTAAAAAACGATGCGATCGTCGGAACGAAGTTCGATTTCCACGGTGCCGTCCTCATCATCGACATAAGGAAAAACTCCGAGAATCATGCTGTGGGACTCTAGGAGCCGGGGCTTTTGGCCAGGTCGTGCCAGAATGGCGGGCGGATGCCCCGCGCCGGCGAAAAACATGCGGCGTCCATCGCGGGAGATGCGCGCCACCGCAAGCGTGATGAAGAGTTCCGACATGTCGATGCTTTTGATCACGAACTGATTTAGTTGCCGGAGAATCTCCGCGAGAGACGCCCTGCTGCCTAGTAACTGCAAGGTTTCCGAATAGACGCGATTGGCGATTAACGCCGAGCCAATCCCATGCCCGGAAACGTCGCCGACGAGCAGGCCAAGGCGATCCTCATCCGGTGGGAGCACCATGGCAAAATCCCCCCCAATTTCGTGCACAGAATGGTAGAAGGCATCCACAGAAATTCCGTCGAAATTGACGGGTTTTGGCGCAAGACTCATCTGAATGCGCGCCGCCAGCTCCAGGTCTTCATCGATTTCCTTCTGGCGTTGCTCGAGGTGCGCATTCAGGGATCGCAGGCTTTCTTCGGCCTGGATTTGGTCGGTGATGTCGGTAAAGGTGACGATGCCTAACTTCCGGCCGCCGGGGTCTTCGAGAACGCGCGAACTGATAACCACGGGTACGCGCCCTCCATCCTTGCGTGGCAGGTAGAACGCGTAGCGGTTGTGACCCTGGCGGAAGGCAACTTCGATCTGTTGCCGAAGAAAGTCCAGTTCGGCGGATGAGTAAAACCGGGATGGCTTCAGATTGCGCGCCTCCTCCGGCGTGATTCCTGTCATTTTGGTGAATCCGGAATTGACGAATAGAATGTGATGGGACTCGTCGGCGACAATGACTCCTTCATTGAGAATCTCGAGAAGCTTCTCCATCTGGTTCGGCCATTTCGGCGTTCCAATTTGCATTTGTTTTTTCTTCAATAAGGTTGGTGGCATTTTGATAGAGCCTAATCCGCCGGTTTACGGCCGAACTTCCTGCCTATATTTGTTCATCGAGGATACACCGCCCAAAACGCGCGCCACGCAGCGGAGCAATCAAGTCGTGTTTAACGCGTGCAGCGAGGTGTTGCCGAGCGCGAAAGACCCGGGACTTGAAGTTTACCTGAGCAATGCCTAAGAACTTGGCTCCTTCTGCTACGGAAGCATCCTCGTAATGCCGGAGCGCGAAGGCCTGGTGGAGAAGCGGGCTCATTTGTCGAACTATGGCATCCACCAGGTGCAAGGTCTCAGACTCCGCGCACAAAGCCTCGGGGCCTCGCCGCGAGTCCGGAATTCTCTCCTGCCAGGATTCCTGTCCCTCGCCGGGCGCATCCGGAAAGACTTCCAGGTGCGAAGATTTCCGCTTGCGCAGAATCATGAGGGACGCGTTCATGACAATGCGAGTAAACCAGGTTGTTACAGCAGACCGACCCTCGAACGCGCGGAAGTGTATATAGGCGGAGAGCAACGCTTCCTGCATCGCATCTTCGGCGTCTTCTTTGTTTCGCAAAATCCTATAAGCCACTCGCATGAATCTCGATTGCGAGGAGAAGATTATTTCCTGGGCAAGATCCCAGCCCAGGCCTTCGCGCCGCTCCAGAGCACGCTGATCCGAAGGTTGCTGGGAAACCGCGAGCGACTTCAACCGCGTGCCCCTGTTTCGTCTTCCAGAAAGGCGCGAGCGACTCCCCGCTGCATCCAAAGAAGCGTCTTGCCCACGGTTGGCTGATGTCCATGAGTCAGTCACTGGCAATCTCCATTTGCTACCCAGGTTCCTAAAGCATCTGGATATCCAATGAACGGCCATTGACGAGAAATGGCAATCCCCTGTTTTCAATAGAAAAGAGACGGACCCGCGGAATCAGGGACGCCGGAAACTGGAGTGAGGCGCGATTCATGGCGAAAAGTCGACAGTGCGTCAAGATCACGACGCAGGTGTCGTGGTGCACCTTAGTGGCAGACCGCTTCGATTGCCTCCTACTTGAGGGCTCGGAAGCCGGTGATGAACTTCGAATCTTTTTCCGCGTTCAGCTCATCTCACCTGGTTGGAGGCCAAAAGCGATGATTGTGCATAGGGCTTTAAGATTCGTGCGGATTTTCAACCGCGCCGTCGCGCTTTTTGGGCCTCGAACGGGGGCGCAAACACTGCCTTCCCTGCTGTTATTGGCACTGCTCTTCGCAGCTTGGGAGCAAGACTTGGCGGCCTATCAAGACGCGCCAGCACCGGCGCAGTCTGCCCATGGAATGGAGTATCTGCAGCAGACACCCGAGCAGTTACAGCAACTGGTAGCGCCTATAGCTCTTTATCCCGATTCGCTGGTAGCGCAGATTCTCGGGGCATCCACTTTTCCCGAGCAAGTCGTCGAGGCCGACCGATGGGTGCAGTCACATCCCGATCTGAAGGTTGACGACTTGGCTCAAGCTGTCGACCAGCAACCATGGGACCCCAGCGTCAAGGCACTCACGGCCTTTCCGTCTGTCCTTGGAAACATGGACAAAAATCTCTCCTGGACGTCCTCCCTCGGTGATGCCTATTACAACCAGCAGGAAGATGTGATGGATGCCGTGCAGGTGATGCGCCAACGCGCCCAAGAAGCCGGCAACCTCAAGACCACTCCGCAACAAACGGTAACCTCGCAAGGCTCTACGATCATCATCGAGCCTGCCAGCCAGGAAATCGTTTACGTCCCCGCCTACGACCCATGGGTCGTCTACGGGGACCCGATCGTGGCGTGGCCGGAATGGTATCCGTATCCCGGAATTTGGTATGGGGGCCCCTACCTTTCGTTTGGAGTCGGCTTCGGAATCGGATACTACGGAGGTTATGAATGGGGTTGGCATCACTGGGGCTCGGATTGGCATCACCGGTCCGTGATTTATAACCACGACCGCTACTACTCTGGAAGCCGAACATTTTATAAGCGGAATACCTACTACCGAGGCGAACCCGGGCGCGGCGGAACGTATGGAGAGCAGGACCGCTCCGCCGAACATTCCGGCGAGGCGAACAGAAACGTGCCCGAAGACTCGCATCCGAATAGCGGAGCCAACAACCGATCCAGCGCAGCCACGGCATCCCCGCGGCCTTTCAATGGAAATACCCAGGCCGCGCGAGGATACGCGGAACCCCATGGCCAAAGTGGCGTGCAGTCCGGTGCCTTCAGCAACTACGACCATGGCGGTGAGACCCGCGGTTATTCCTCACGCGGAAGCGCCAGCTTTGGCGGTGGAGGGTACGGTGGTGGCGGGGGATCTCACGGCGGCGGCCATCACTAGTCAAGATCCGAAAATGCCAACCGCTGAAGAGTTCGTGAAACGGAGAAGAAAGACCTATGCAACGCACAGAATTGGATTTCAATCAGTTTGGCTGGGGTAGCCTCCTAAAGACTATCTTCCTTGCCGTGCTACTCACGGCCGACCTTTCCGCTAGCCCTGTGGCGCAGGGCAAGGGACAGAAGACCTTTTCCACAGTGGAAGAAGCCAGCCACGCGCTCGTCACGGCAATTCAGAGTAACGACGAAAAAGCCATTCTGGATGTGCTCGGATCAGACGCGAAGCGAGTTGTTTCCTCGGGTGACGAGGTGGAAGACAGGCAGAACCGGGCTAAGTTCGTCCAAAAATACGAGGAAATGCATCGTCTGGTGACCGAACCGGACGGCACTGTCACCTTGTACATCGGCGCGGAGAATTGGCCCACTCCCATACCCCTCGTACGTAAAGACAATGCCTGGCATTTCGACACCGATGCCGGCAAGAAGGAAATTTTGTTCCGGCGCATTGGCCGGAACGAAATATCCACCATCCACATTTGCCGGGAGCTCGTCGCGGCGGAAAAGGAATACTACTCCACGCACTCCAACGTGTACGCCCAGAAGATCCTAAGTGATGAAGGCCAACACAATGGCCTTTATTGGAAAGTCGCTGATGGCGAACCCCTGAGCCCCATCGGCCCGCTGGTGGCCTCGGCCGTTGCGGAAGGCTATACCAGACATAAGGACAACTCACCGACTCCTTATCGCGGCTACTATTACCGCACCCTGACGCGGCAGGGGAAAAATAGCTCGGGCGGTCCGAAGAATTACATCGTAAACGGCAGAATGACCGAGGGATTTGCGTTTGTGGCTTATCCGGCGGAATACCGCTCTTCCGGCGTAATGACATTCCTGGTTTCCATAGATGGGATCGTCTACCAAAAGGATCTCGGCAAAAAGACTGCTGCTCTCGCCGCAACGATGAACGAATACCATCCCGACGCCAGTTGGCGCAAGGCGGATGATCAACCAGCGGAGCCCGCTGGCGGACAAAGACCCAACTAAAGCTCTGTTGCCACCCTTCCGGTCCCTATGTGCTCTCCACTGACCGGTTTTCCCACGTCGGGCAAATATCCATGAAATGAGAAGCCCGGTTTACGGCCGCTCGCTGCCAATTCAGTTTACCCACCTCCCGCTACCACCCACCACTTGGCCTGCGAACCCTCGTAGGGTTTCCGTCAATCGCTTCTGAAAGAGTCTCGTGTCACACCCAAACGATTCGAGGAAGCAGTCAAAATCTATGCTCGCCAGCCATCGCTCCGCCGCTTCGGCTTCGCCCTCATTCTCCAGGACATCCGTGATGGCCTGATGGATCACAGTCAGGAACAATCGCCGGGTTGCCTCCGGATCGAACTCATTGGTTTGACGTGACATGCGGGTCCTCCACTTTCTGCGGCGATCCAATCTTTGCGCCTGACATTCAGAGCCTCAGCCGCGCCTGTGCTGCTCGCGTCTTCGTGCAACACACGAGGAACCTCCAAGTGTAATTCAGGCATAGCTCACTGACCGACACGGCTACATACAGCACGCCACCCAGCGCCAGGAGCGCGGCAAAGCCAATTCCGAAAAACAGCTCCGCCGCGAGCAGTTCACGCACGGAATGCGACTGCAGAAGCAAGGACACCGCAACTACCCCGATTAGCCAATTCCGCGCCTTGGTCTTCCCAAAGACGGATCTGGCGAACTGAGTCATTCCTCCCAACGGCATTTTCGACAGCCCTCTCCTGCCATATCAAAGGACAAGCACGGCAAGGCCCAAACTAGAGGATCTGGTCGCCTAAGGACGGTCTTCGGGGCTCGTTTGCATTTGCTCTTCGCCATTGGAAGGGGATTCCTGTGCCCGGCGAAAAGCGTGATCCCGTATCCGATCTTCTGACGAACAGCGCGCCTGTAGGTAATAACGCAACGGGCGAGCTGATAACTTCCGGGTTGTCGGTCGCACTGGCGCCGCGGCTTTGATCACCGACTTGGCCGCGTTTTAGCCCAGTATACGGCCTACGTAGCCTGCTGCGTCGCGGTGCTGCTGGGTAGGGTGAAACTAAAACAAGCGCCGCGCGGACTGTTCCCAGTGGCCCACAAGCGGCCCCCGTGGGATTCCACAATCGAACGGCTGATCGCCAGGCCCATGCCCGTACCTTGCGGCTTGGTGGTGAAAAATGCGTCGAAGATCCTATCCGCCTTCTCCGGAGGGAACCCTATCCCAGTGTCACGGACGGAGACCAACACGTGACCATCTTCGGTCAGTTGCGACGTAATGATAAGTTCACCCGGGGCGTCCCGCATGGCTTCAATGCCATTGAGGATGAGATTCATCATGACTTGTCGCAATTGCACGTGATCGCCCATAACTCTTGGCAGATTTTCTGCAAGTTCCATGTAGACAGAAACGAGATGTTGTCTTGCCTCGTTCTGTAGCAAAACAACCATCTCGCGGACCACTTCATTTACATCAACCAGTTCGCGCTGCGGAGCATTCTTCCCGAACAGTGAGCGGACACGGTCGATGATTTCTGCCGCGCGCACGGCACAAACAACCATTCCAGAGGCAGCATCGCGGGCTTCTGCAATATCCGGCACGCTTCGCTCCAGCAACTGCAGGCACGCCTGGGCGTTGGCGACAGCCGCGGCAATCGGCTGCTTGATTTCGTGAGCCAGAGAGACCGCCAATTCTCCCATCGTGCTCACGCGATTGATGTGCGCGAGATCTGCCTCTAACTGACGTAACCTCTCACGCTCTTGCTCAGCGCGCTTGCGTTCGGTGATATCGCGAATGGTGCTGGAAACCAGCACGCCTTCCTCGGTCTCCAGTGGGCTGAGGCTGATCTCCACCGGAAACTCACGTCCGTCCTTATGCAGGCCGTACAGTTCTAGCCCCGACCCCATTGGCCGCGCGCGAGGGTCGGCCGCAAATACCGCTCGGTGTTCCGGATGCTTACCCCGGAACCGCCCCGGCATCAACGCTTCAATTTTCTTCCCCAATACCTCGCCCCGCTGATAGCCAAACAACTGCTCAAGCTGCGCATTGACTAAAACAATTTCCCCCTCAAGATTCACGACCACGATCGCATCCGGCGCCGATTCCAGCAGGTCGCGGAATTTCTCCTCGGCTTTCTTGCTCTGCGTCACATCTGCCGCCGTGCCAACGTACTCGGCGACTTCTCCCGTTTTATCCAGGAACGGATGCCAAACGACGTGGAGGTGCTTGAGGACCCCGTGACGTAGCATCAGCCTGTAATCTTGTGAAAACTGAACTTTCTCACTGAATCCCTTCAGCGCGCTTTCAGAAACTCTGTCGCGATCGTCTGGATGTACAAGTTGAAAAAATTCCCCAGGGTCAGGGATACCGTGCTGAGGATCTAGTCCAAAAATATGGAACAATTCCTCGGACCAGTAATGCGTTTTCCTACTACCAGGGTGATAGGCGAAACTGCCAGTGTGGCTCACTCTCTGTGCTTCTGTCAGATAAGCTTCACTGCGGCGCAGCGCTTCTTCGGCCTGTTTACGGTCTGCGATTTCCTTTAGCAATTCCTGGTTAGCCGTCTGGAGTTGCGCGGTGCGTTTGACCACGCGCTGCTCCAACTCTGCGTTCATCCGGCGCACTTCTTCCTCGGCCCGTTTGCGCAGCACGGCGTAACGGATCGTGCGAACGAGCAATTCGCTTTCGAATCGCCGCCCTTTGACTAGGTAATCTTGCGCGCCGGCACGTACCGCTTCCAAGGCAAACCGTTCATCGTCGAGACCAGTGAGAACCACAATCGGCACGCCACGGCTCGCTTTTTGGATCAGAGTGAGCGCTTCCATTCCCTGA
>DATJWZ010000043.1:0-1347 GCA_035500795.1 Candidatus Eiseniibacteriota bacterium
TCGCCGCGGATGTCGATCAGCCCATATTCATTCAAGCCGGCATGCAGGGTGCCCACAGTCACACTGGAGCACGATTTCACCCACATCGTCGGCGTCCGAACAGTAGTCACTGCAGTACTCCTCCGTGGGTGGAACCAGACATTGGCACTGCTCGTGAGCGCACTTGCGCGTGTTCGCCACGTCTGTGATGTTTTCCACAGTCCACCTCTTCAGTCCGAATCTTGCCGATCCGTTGCGCAGCATCGGCACTGCCCGTCGCTGGCTGAAGACACAGCTTCAATGTCGCTGATCAACAGTCCTCGAATTGGTTCGCACGTAACTCCTCTGAGCTGAACAGCGGATGCTCGCACTCCTTACAACGACAAAAAGACAAGATCTCTGGGAAAAAGTGACCGGCTAGAATCCCGGATGTACGTCCGCACCGCTCGCAGGAAATGACCAAGATCTCCCCGTCAACCTTGATCAGTTTTTCAGCCTCGAGGCTCACATTCGACCTCGCAAAGTTCCCATCGCGATTCTTTCTCTCTCTGGCGGTCGAGAGTACGGATGTCGTCCCACAGTTAGGGGAGATGGTCTCGCCTGAAACTGTCCGACAATAGACTGCATGAGGCTGACAACGATCAGGATCCAACCGAGTAGCACCGTTCTGATAGTCGCCGGAGCCAGCGGATAACCAAGGACGAGCAGGCCCAGTAATGCGGTCAAGTTGCCGATAATGGCCGAAGCCTTTCGACTTGTTTCTATCTCGCCGGTCATCCACCCTGGTGCATACATAGAATCCTGTCGTCAGCAGTGCTGAACTTGCTGCGCCGATCTCCTTCCAATCACGCGGTTGAAGCTCGTGATCGATCATGCGCGTGCTAAACGTGTATTTCTGCTGCCTTGGCTTTCAGCGCGCCTGCTTTGCTCTTAAGGATCTCGGCCTTGGCTTCGGCTTGGCGCTCCGCACCCTCACGCCTGTCTTTGGCCTTCTGCAACTGCGCTTGGATCTTGGAGTCGAGCTGGTTGATCTTTTCCTGGAGTTTGGATTTCCGGTCGGCATGAGCCTTGGCATGCTCGGCCTTCATTTGCGCTAAATCCGCCTTCATGGCGTTGATGTGTTCCTCGTGAATGGTGTGCTTTACATCGGAAAGGGATCGACGGAGGACAAGCCCCCCAATCGATTCCATGTGTCTGTCCACGGGACCCGTTGACTCTTCATCCACATCCGCCACGACTGCGAACCTGTCCGGCAGAAGCTTCTTGGTCACGTCATCAATAAAGTCGTCACCAATCCTGAGGTTGTTCAGGTCGACCGCGCCGCCGGCAAGTACCCCCACGCCGGCGCCGATCGCCAGGCCCATCGGC
>DATJWZ010000044.1:0-13512 GCA_035500795.1 Candidatus Eiseniibacteriota bacterium
AGGGCGTCAATCAGAATCGACTTCCCTGCTCCGGTCTCGCCGGTGAGCAGATTCAGCCCGGGGCCAAATTCGACCACCAGGTTGTCGATAACGGCATAGTTCTCGAGCCGCAGTTCGGTCAGCACAAGCCGTCCTGGAAAGCGAAAGTTAGGCGCAGCATAGCACGAAAAGCAGAATGCGGCAGGCTTCCCCGATTTGCAGCGAAACGAATTCTAATTCGCGCGCACTATACCTGCGTGGGAAGAACCGTGGCGACGTAACTTTCCGCGAGTGAAACTCTCCGTAATGTAGCAAGTGTCGATCGAAAGGAGATTCCGTATGAGAAAACGACGTGTCGGATTCCGAATGCTTTCCAGCGTGGTGTGCTTTATCTGTGCGTTCTTGGTCGCGTGCCAGCCGACACAGGAGTGCGGGGACTGGAGCTTTTCGGGCACGCCCAGCGGCAATTCCTTCCCGATGACCGACAACTTCACATTCAATCCCGCGAATTGCGGTAAGAACTGCACGTGCGACCAGGACCCGATTATCCAGATGGTCTATGTCTACGATGAGACCACTGGTACAAACCTGTATGCTTCCGACCAACCGCAAGGAAGCAGATCGGACGCGAACGGCTGGTCGATCGACCAACTCAACGGCTGGGCTTACGCCTATTACAGCCTTCAAAATAATGGGACCTTTTCATCGGGATACGGACTGCCCGGGTCTAACGGCACGGCAAGCACGCTCAATGACGCTCCGGGAGGATGGGGCGCGAACATCTATTTTTACGCGGTTGATGTGCCCGTCTGCTATTCATCGCGAACGTGCCAGAACAAAATTCTCGGGTACTACTTCTGGAGCTACATCCTCGACAACAACGACGTCGGACAGAAGTTCATCACCGCCCCTGCGTGGAAGGATCTGGATACAGAGTTTCTGAATGCGGTCGCGGCATGGAACGCGTGGGCGCCCACGTCGGGCTCTGAGAACGACGGCACGGGAACGTTATCGCACGCAGTCGCGCTGCCGGCGTTGAGCGATCTATAGCCCGCACGTTACGCACAGGAGAGAGGAGCATCGAGATGAAAAACTTTGGAACCGCCTGCCTACTGACATTGATCTGCGCCTGCTTTTCCGGATGCGCGCGAAATGAGAACTCTGCGCCGCCACTCACTCCGGAACAGAACACCGCGAAGTCGCGCCTCGATGAGCAGATGAAGAAGGCCGCCCAGACCGCACAGGCCTATCATGCGATGGACAACCCCACCCTGCTCAATCATCTGGTGGAACAGAGCAAGGCTTTGAAGGAACCGTTCAATTCTCTGGCGTATCGGGAATTGAAGACACGGACGGATGTCGATCCGAAAGCCCTGACCGCGCTGGTCCATGACAATCAAAACGCCGCCGGGTTGCTGCCGCTTCTGCTGCTTCGCAGGGTTGATAACAAGGCATACCTGGGAATATCCGCAGAAACGCGAGCAAAAGTCTTGACCGATGCCTTGCAGGCTTCAAGAACGTTCAACACGTGGGGACTGCCCGGCTTCTATTTGGAGGATGCGTCGAACGCCATGATCGAAACCGGAAAGAGCGCTGCTCCTGCGCTGAAGCACATGCTCAACGACACGCGGCCAGCTCCACTGTTCGGCTCGAAAGAATATATGCTGTCGCAGCAACGCAAGTATCGGTTGTGCGATTACGCCCTATTTTTCTTGAAGAGAATCGAGGGCGACGCGCAGTTCAACTTGCCAACCGCTCCCGAAGAACGCGACGCGCTCATCAAGGCTGCCGGAAAGTAGTCAGAGGTCGGAATTAGCAGCCTGTTTTGAAGCGTATCGAAACTCAGCTTTTGCCCGCACCTTCCCGAATCGGGGCCGCCGAAGCCTGGCGGCCTTGTCGCTTTCCGCAGCATCTCGCCCGGATAACGTACAATGGTGAAGCGTACCTGCAGAAGTTCTCATCTAAACATTTCTATGTCCACACCCGGGCCGTTAACGGCCGAAATCGAGCCTGCGCAAATTCCAGCAACGATGCAAGCGGCTGTTTACCACGGGGTGAATGACGTGCGCCTTGAAACGGTGCCTGTACCCGCGATTGGCGCCGGCGAAATGCTGGTACGCGTGCACTCCTGCGGTGTGTGCGGCACGGACCTCAAGAAGATATCGACCGGTTCGCATTCCGCCCCACGGATTTTCGGGCACGAGACCTCCGGGATTGTGGCGGCCGTCGGTGAGGGGGTAACTGCCTATCGTCCCGGCGATCGTGTGATGGTCTTTCATCACATCCCCTGCCGCGGGTGCTTTTATTGCCGCAGCAAGACCTTTGCGCAATGCCTGACCTACAAGAAAGTTGGCTGTACTGCTGGATTCGAGCCGTCGGGTGGCGGATTCGCCGAATACGTCCGCGTCATGGACTGGATTGTCGAACGCGGCACGGTTCGCATTCCAGATGATGTTTCGTTTCAGCAGGCTTGCTTCGTGGAACCCGTAAATACATGCCTGAAAGGCATTTACGCTCTGAACCTTCAACCTGGTGAGACCGTCCTCACGATTGGTCAAGGTCCGATCGGCATCATACTCAGTGTTTTGGCAAGGCGGACAGGGGCCAGCTTAATTACTTCCGATTTGTATCCGGAGAGGCTTAGAATAGGTTCAAGTTTCGGATTAGACCTTACAATTGATGCATCGCAGCGAAATGTAATCGATCGCGTCCGGGAATTGACGGAAGGACGTGGAGCCGACGCCGTAATATTGGCTGTTGGCGGAAACGCATTGATTCGTACTGCGATGGACGCGGCCCGCCCAGGGGGCCGAATATTGTTATTCGCACAGACACAACACGGCGAAGCGGTGATTGATCCTGCGGCCGTCTGTGTCGATGAAAAGACCTTGCTTGGTTCCTACAGTGCATCGGTTGATTTGCAGGAAGAGTCAGTTCGTTTTGTGATGGATCGCGAAATGGACTTGGAACGGCTGATCAGTCATCGCTTTCCGCTTGCGCAGAGCAAGCAGGCTCTGGACCTGGCTGCCCACCCTCAGCCCTCGTCTATGAAAATCGTGATTCAGCCCGGGAGTACGTGGGAAGGAAACCAGAAGTGAACGGAAAAATGACGGCTGCCGTCCTTTACGGCAAAGAAGATCTGAAGATCGAGAAAGTTCCAATCCCTCGAGTCGGCGACGGTGAAGTTTTGGTCAAGGTCCAGGTCGCGCTGACCTGCGGAACGGATCTCAAGGTTTATCAGCGCGGCTATCACGCGCGCATGATTGTGCCTCCTGCCTTGTTCGGACACGAACTGGCCGGCGTGATCGAAGAAGTCGGAGCTGGAGTAACCGCTTTCAAGAGGGGCATGCGCGTCGTCGCGTTGAACTCAGCGCCGTGCCAAATGTGCTTTTACTGCTCGAAACATCAGGAAAACCTCTGCGAAGACCTCCTCTTCAATAACGGCGCCTACGCTGAATACATACGCGTGCCCCGGCGGATCGTCGACGCCAACATGCTGGTAATTCCGACCAACGTGTCGTTCGAAGATGCCGCAATGACCGAGCCGCTGGCTTGCGTGTTGCGCGGCCTGCATGAAACAGGCGTGGAGATCGGTGACACGGTTGCAATCCTCGGCGGCGGTCCGATTGGATTGATGTTCGTGCAGGTCGCCCGCGCGATCGGATGCAACGTGATCTCCGTCGTGAAGCGCGATGGCCAAGTTGAGGCCGCCCGCCAGATGGGCGCGCACGAGATCATTCAGACCACCAAGACGGAAAATGTCGTCGATGCGGTGCGGGCGCTTTCTCCGCAAAAGCGCGGGTGCGATGTTGTCATCGAGGCCGTGGGCAAACCGGAAGCCTGGGAATGGGCGGTCGATATGGTCCGCAAAGGCGGCACTGTCAATTTCTTCGGTGGCTGTCCTAGCGGGACGAAAGTGCAGCTCGAGACCAACCGGCTGCATTATTCCGAAATCACGTTAAAGGCTACATTCCACCACACCCCTGAAACGGTGCGCCGGGCCTTCGGTTTGATTGCAGCAAAGAAGATCCGTCCCACTGACTACATTACCGGCGAGGCGCCCCTGTCACGCCTCCAGCAGGTTCTGCGACATATGCTGAACCGCGGTGGGGATATTAAAACCGCGATCATCCCCGGCCACTGAAGACAAATTACTGATTGTTGAATTTGTGATTGTTGATTGAACATTGGACTGCAAATGAAATGAGCCTTCAATCAACAATCAACAATCATCAATCAACGATGCCTTCTCTCCCGTGAATCACGCTGCGACTCAAAACTCGGCTTCCTTGGGCTGGTCTCGGCTACCCGTAGGGTATGCGATCCCGGCGACGGCGCCGGATCTTGCTGACGCCCGTGAATACTGCGCGCGCCTGGCCCGCTCCCACTATGAGAACTTCTCGGTCGCAAGCTGGTTCCTTCCAAAGCGCTTGCGGCAGCATTTCTTCAATGTTTACGCCTATTGCCGGATCTCTGACGATCTCGGCGACGAAGTGGGTGACACGCAAGCGTCATTGGCTCTGCTCGATCAGTGGCAGCAAGAACTCGATGCTTGTTACGACGGGTCACCACGGCATCCGGTTTTTGTAGCGCTGGCGGAGACAGTCCGGCAGTTCGATATTCCGCAGCACGAATTCTCTGACCTACTGACCGCGTTTCGCCAAGACCAGACAGTCACGCGTTTTGAGACGTTCGACGACGTCCTGCACTATTGCCACTACTCGGCGAATCCGGTCGGCCATCTCGTTCTGTATCTTTGCGGATATCGCGACGCCGAGCGGCAAGCGCTCTCCGACTTTACTTGCACTGCGCTGCAGCTTGCGAATTTCTGGCAAGACGTCAGCGTTGACTATGAGAAAGATCGCATTTATCTGCCGCTCGAGGATCTTCGGCGTTTTGGCGTAAGCGAAAATGATATTGCCAATAAGCAGAACACACCGGCATTCTGCTCCATGTTGGAATTCGAAGTCGAGCGCGCTCGAGACTGGTTTCATCGCGGACTGCCGCTGGTTGGCAAAGTGGATCACGAACTTGCGATCGACCTTGATTTATTCAGTCGCGGAGGCTTGGAGATCTTGAACGCGATTGAGAAGCAAGGCTATGCGGTGCTCGGCAATCGTCCGGCGATTTCGAAGTCTCGGAAACTGGCGCTGGTCGCGAATGCTGCGATGGCAAAGCTCTTTGGACGCTCCGGAAAGGTCCTGCAATGAGCGCCGGCACGCAGCAGGTTCCCTTGCCCTGGACGCCAGCTCCACCTCAGCTGGTGATGGCGTACTCCGTATGCAAGGGGATTACGCGGCAGAACGCAAAGAACTTTTATTACGGATTCCTCGTTCTCCCTCGACGGAAGAGAGAGGCTCTTTGTGCTGTGTACGCCTTTATGCGCCGTTGCGATGACATCGCAGACGACACAAAGCTCAGCCCGGACGAGCGCCGCCGGCAGCTCGATACATGGCTCGATGCGTTGCACCGCGCTCAGCAGGGTGAACCAACCGACGATGCGATCCTGCTCGCCCTCACCGACGCGCAGCGCCGCCATAACATCCCTGCCGGACTGCTCGACGAGTTGGCCCACGGTACAGCCATGGACGTCGAAGAATCGCAGGCCGCACCGAACGCGCAAGGCCTGACAGTGCACTACAACACCTTCGAAGAACTACGGCTTTATTGCTACCGTGTAGCTTCCGTCGTCGGGCTGGTTTGCATTCACGTTTTTGGATATCGCGATCCCACGGCTGAGCCGCTTGCTGAGCGTTGCGGCTTGGCGTTTCAACTCACCAACATCATCCGCGATGTGAAGGAAGATGCGAACATGGGCCGCGTGTATCTGCCTGGTGAGGATCTCGCCAAGTCTGGATTGTCTGTTTCAGACGTTGTCACTCCTGACCCCGTGCGGCTCCGTCCAGTGCTTGCGCTGGAGGCAGATCGAGCACGCGAATGTTATGCTGCCGGCGACCAGCTCATCGCTTACATTTCGGAAGATAGTCAGCCGGCGCTTTGGGTTTTGGTCAACATCTATCGCAGCTTGCTCGAGAAGATTGCCGCGAAGCAGTATGACGTTTTCACTGAAAAGATCGCGCTCAGCACATGGGCAAAGGTGCGCATTCTTGGGAAAGGCTTTCTCAAGCGGATTGCATGAAGCGCGGCTCTTAATACTGTCCTCCTGAGCGGAATGCCTCATCCCCGATCCCAACCCACAGTAGCCATCGCCGGCGGAGGTCTTGCCGGACTCGCCGCGGCCTGCGCCCTCTCCAACGTCGGCTTCCATGTAACGTTGTTTGAAAAGCGTCCGTTCCTTGGCGGTCGCGCTTCATCGTGGGAGCACCCGGGCACCGGTGAAGTTGTCGATAATTGTCAGCACGTACTCTTTCGCGTTTGTACGAACCTGGTTGAGTTCTACGAGCGGATCGGTGTGGCGAACCAGATTCGCTGGTTTGATCAAATGAACTTTATCGAGCCTGGCGGGCGTATTTCGGTGATGAAGTCATCGTTTCTTCCCGCTCCGATGCACACCGCGCCATCGTTCTTTAATTTCTCTTTTCTGAGCCCTGCCGACAAACTCTCGATCAGCCGAGCGCTCATTCCCTTGACACTCACCAAGCAGCCTGATGACGGCAAATCTTTTCAGGAGTGGCTTGAGCGGCACGGCCAGACGCAGGGAGCCGTGTCGCGCTTCTGGCATCCGATCCTTGTCAGCGCATTGAGCGAGGAACTCGATCGCATCTCTGTTTCGGCTGCGGCACAGGTTGTCCGCGAATCGATGAAATCCCCGGAAGCTCGCCATATGGGCGTACCGGCGCTGCCGCTCACCGACCTTTACAATGCAGCCGGGGATTATGTTCGAGCACGCAGCGGTGTGCTTCATTTCCGCTGTCCGGTTGAAAGCTTTTCAGCGGGCTCGTCGCAGGTTGCGGTACGCATTCGCGGACGCCAGGAAGACGGTTCGCCTGAACAGCGCTTCGACTTCTTAATCGTGGCACTTCCTTTCGATGCTCTCAATTCCCTGCTCCCCGATTCGGCTGAGAGCAACCCAATTCGCGAGAAAATTTCGAAATTTGAGAATTCGCCGATCACTGGCATTCACTTGTGGTTCGACCGGCAGATATCGGATCTTGATCACGCTGTGCTTCTCGATCGCACGATTCAATGGATGTTTCACAAGTCTCGCCTGCAACCGATGCGTGCACAAGGCGAGAATGGAAATGGCGGTAGCTACATTGAACTGGTCGTGAGCTCGTCGAAAACCTTGATCGATAAAACTCGCACTGAAATCGTCGATCTCGCACTATCGGAAGTGCGCGAGTTCTTCCCCGCTGCGCGGCAAGCCAATCTGGTGAAATCGACCGTCATCAAAGAAGTGAATGCCACTTACTCTCCCCGACCAGGGATTGACGCGTTCCGACCGACGCCAGTCACGCCTTGGCCGCACGTATTTCTGGCCGGTGACTGGACTGCCAGCGGCTGGCCCGCCACCATGGAAGGCGCGGTGCGCAGCGGATATCTGGCGGCGGAGGCCCTTACCCAGGCGGCAGGCGATCGGCAGAGATTCATTTCTCCGGATATTGCCGCGAGCGGTCTCATGAGAATCTTCTCGTAATTCCCTGCCGTCATCCTGATTCGCGAGTGCCCCCAAGTAATTAAACTGCGGTTACGCCTTGCCGATACAGATGGCATGGAAGGGCGTGAGATCGAGCCGCGAAAGACGGTGTGGGCAGTGGCCGAGGTTTCCTGGCAGGAACCTGACGGTACGCCCGCATGCGCGCCCGCCACTTTAGAGGACACGTCAAATTCCGGTGCATGCGTCAGAGTGAAGCGTCCGTTTGCCATCGGATCACGCGTGATGATCAAGTGGCGTCGCGAACAATTTTCCGCGATTGCGCGAAATTGCCGCCGCGATGGCCGCGACTTTTTATTGGGGGTTCACCGCGAAGGCACCAGTGCGCAGGACGGGTTGCAACCAGAGCCGCGCGCGACGGCAGAAGCAAAAACACCAGGTATCGCGGAACTGGTCAAAGCGAATTTGACGCCGGTTGCGGTTGTTACTTCGGCCAAGACCGCAAACGTCCACGGGTACCAAGCTCGGGTTGGGCGAATCGAGTTGAAATCGCCCGCCCGTCCCAGGGTGTCCGGACTTGAGCACCAAACCAGGCTCCCGATGCAAGTCGCGAAGTCTCCACCGGTTCGCTTAGCATCCGCAGCGCACGACCGTGACATGCGTTCCGATTCCGAAAGGAAAGTTATGCAGCCCAAATCGTTCATTCCGCAGTTCTGGCGCCGTCAGCAGGACGGAAATGCGCCCGCAAAAAACACATCCACGGAGGCTATAGTGAATAAGACCACGAATCTCAGCGCAGAACCGGCCGTGACGGCGAGAGCCGAACTGCTTTCCTACGAAGATATCTACCGCGCAGCCGGAATCCTGGCGCCGGGCGCGGGATACGACATCCATAAAGTCGTCGACATGCTGAACAGCGAGCGCATCCGTGATCTCTCGAAAGACGTGAAGCGCGCCTCGGTGTTGATGGCACTCGATGCTGCCGGAATTGCGGTGAACGATCTGTTGACCGACGCGACTCGCCGTCAGAACGCGTTGAACTCTTACGAAGCCGCCCAGCGCAAGCAGCTGGAAGATTTCGAGGCGCAGAAAGCGCAGGAGAATTCCCGCATCGAGCAGGAAATCGAGCGGATCCGCGTCCATTACGCAGAGCGCATTCAGAAAAATCTCGACCTGGTTGCGAGAGAGAAAGAATCGCTTCGGAACTGGCAGGGCGCGATGCAGCATGAGAGCCAGCGGATCGCCGAGGTGATCGAATTGTGTGGAAAACCGGCGGCCGCGCCCCCGAATGCGATGGCGGCGGCGGCCACACAGGGATCCGCTAATAAGCCGAGCGGTTCAGCCGAGTCATTACACAGTGTTTCGACAAATCCATCGGCGAAAGGCTGACCGCGCTTGGCGAATCTATTGTTGCGGCATCTTCACGCGCCGGCACGCAACCAGCAGCCTTGTCCACGGTTGATCGTCGAGCCGGCTGATCTGCACCACCGGATGTTCGTGAGTTGTGTCGTGAATGAATTGCCCGTCGCCGATATACATGCCGGTGTGCGTAATGTCTTTTGCGGAGGAGCCGAAAAATAGCAAGTCGCCGGGCTGTAAGTCGGCGCGTTCAACGGAAGACATTCCGGTCCAGGCGGCCTGCAAATCGGCATCGCGCGGCATGACGATGCCTCGTGATCTCACCAACATCTGCGTGAAACCGGAGCAGTCGAAACCAAAGCTCGAACGGCCTCCCCACAGATAGGGTATTCCCAGGAACCGCTTCCCCAGTTCAATCGACTCTTCGATCGTGAGCGGCTTGGGATCGGCAACAACATCGCCAGTTTGAATCCAGGCATTGGTTTGGCCCGGCAGCCGCACGTGTATCCAACGATCGTGATTCTCTTGCTTTGCAGTTCCCGCCTTCTGCGTTGGTTCCGTCGCCAGTTCCAATTTCGTTTCGAATGGCACGGTGATGACAGGCTTGTGCCTGGTCACATCGGTCTCGGCGTAGATGTTTGCGAAAATGCTCTGCACCTGAACGGTCGGGCCGGCAGTCGCATATCCATCGCCGGTCAATACTGTGCGGAGGTACCGGCTCGGCGTCCATCCCTTGTAGCGATCGGACGTTTGAATTCTTGACCACTCACCCCGCGCTTGCAGCAGGATCACATTATTGCCATACATCGTCTGAGAGACGACATCGGCTTTTTCGGTGGGTTTTGAATACATGTTCGCGACCGGAACAACCACGACGTGAACGGCATTTTTCGCGGACGCGGAGAGCGCACATAGGACCACCAGAATTGCCGGTGCACGCATCAATGAGCTTTTTCGAATCATTTGCATGTGAGATTCGCTACAGCATACATGTTTCTCCTTGCCGAAACACTCCCATCCCCTCCACTCCCCGCCTCGCTACTGCCCTCTTGGGAGGTCGCCCCCAATACGGCCGATGTACGGCTCACAGCTTTTCTTGATCGCGTAGTGTCTCTGGTGGGGTCAGTGATCGATCACGCCTTAGCCTTCTCCGTCCCAGTGGTTCCGAAATCAAATCCTTCGTGCATTGCCTGGCGGAATTTCTCGCGCTCCTCCGGCGTCATGCGTCTGCAGCGATTCCTCCAGTGGCGATTCGGAGCGTGTCCGCCGTGATGGCCGAGGCCTCCGAACAGAATGCGGCACAGGGCTAGCAGTCCCAGCGCTTGCCAGAAGCTGAGCGTGCGCCAACCGAACAGGGGCGGAAGCAGCCAGTTCCACAGGTGCATCACGACTTCTCCACCCACGAAAAGAAAAAGTGGAATCGCAATAATTGCCAAAGGTGCAATCCAATACCATCGTCGTCTCATAAATCCTCCCTGTCACCCTAGCTTCTAGCTACTAGCTGCTAGCTAAACCCGCTAGAAGCCAGGAGCTAGTAGCCAGCAGCTATCTCCCGCAAGCGCTCTCGCAGCCGCAGCACGGCATACCGTTTCCGCGCCAGCAACGTATTCACACCCACGCCCGTCTTCTCGGATATCTCCTTGAAGCTCAGCCCTTCCAACTCCTGCGCAACAAACACTTCGCGCTGTTCCTTCGGCAACTCGGCAAGCGCGCGCTTCAATTCCTCCACCAGCAAATTGCGGACGTACGCCTCATCCGGCCCGCCCTCCAGCGACGGCAGCAAATCTTCGAAACTCAGCCCTTCCTCGTCCGCTACATCCAGATCGCTGAAGTTCTCCGGTTCCTTCTTGCGAAACAAATCCGTGATGCGGTTCCGCGCCACGCGAAACAGCCATCCCGTAACATGCTCAATCGGCATCAGCAGACGGTTCGCCTCGACCAGCCGGTAAAACACATCCTGCAAAATGTCCTCAGCGTCGTCCGGATCAGGCGCATGCCGCCGGATGAAATTCAGCAGCCGCGACCGCTCCCGACGCACCACCTCGGTAATCCGCCGGTCGTCTTCCCGCAAGATCCCTTCCTGAACCATCCGATCGACCGCCATCCCGTCGAGGCTCGCCGCTTCGTCCATTCACTCCTGTAGACGTACGAGCGCCCGCAAATATTGTAAGGAGATCGAAGTCACTGAGCAGCTGATGTTTCTTGGTCCTGACTTCGTCCCGGGGATAAGCCGACAAACAAGCGTTGGAGGAAACGTTAGGATGGATCACCCAAGCCCATCTTGGATAAAATGCCGCAGCTGGGGACTTTGAGCGCTGACACTGTGTTCGTCAGTCGCGCTGCGCTAGTATTGAGATCCGTGATTTCGCGAGAACCCTATCAGGTGGCATTCGACCTATCTCAAAAATCCTTTCAATGGTGGTTCCCTGCTGTTGGCCTGATTTTCCTGCTACTAGGAGCGGTGCTGATTTGGGTGGGAAGAAGCAGACAATGGCCACTTTCACGACGTTTATTCGCCTACTTCATGGTTGCTTTTGCCTGCATCTGGTCAGCTTTCGTGTTCAGCACCACCTATGGTGAATATGCGAGTTTGCAATCCGGCTATCGCAATGGCCAATTCTCGGTAGCCGAAGGGCAAGTTACGAATTTTCACCCAATGCCATATGAAGGCCATCAAGAAGAGTGCTTCTCGGTGCAGACACAGACGTTTTGTTACTCGGATTACGTCATTACAAGCGGATTTAACAATACCGCGTCTCACGGTGGTCCAATACACGAAGGTCTCCCCGTCCGAGTTACGTACATCGGAAATGCGATTGTTCGTCTGGAAGTCAGAAGGGATGCATTACCGAGTAGCGCTGATCGAAAGGCCTTTACCTTTGCATTGCAGAAAGACTGGCATGAGCGACAGGAACGCGGCCCGCAGCTCGATCGCCTGACATTGGGATTCTCTGTTGCAATGCTGTTCATGACGGCGTGGTGGAATCTTCAACCAGTGCGGTTTATTGGTCTTTGGCTGAAACCGCCATACAAGCCCTTCACCGTCAAACTCTTCAGGCTATTTTTTGCCGCGAACCTGATCGGAGCAATTTCATATTTCGTCAGACAAGTAACACGACATCAAAGGACTTTTGCCGACTACCGAGCGGCTGCTGAGATTGCTGCTGCTTGGATCGCAGTCATATGGGTCATGGTCACCGTCGCCCTATGGTTCTCGCACAGGAAGGACCAGCCAAGACTCTCTTGATTGGCGAAAAATCCCGATACCGCTCGCTAAGCCGTAACGCCATAGTTGCCCAGCCCTACGGCACTACACCCCGTGCTCCCGCAGCGGTACTCCCCGCCACCGCCGCACCCCACCTCGCAGGCCAATCCAGAAACACACTCGGCAAAAACGCCGCCAGCACAATCGCCATCCAGAACACCGCTTCGCCCGCACTCGGATGCAGCGCAATCGACGGCATAATCACGGCCACCGTTCTCCCCACCGTAAACACCATCGCAAACGGATAGCTCCGGATCATCCATCGCCGATGCAGCGCGACGTTGCCACGACGAATGCAATAGAGCGCGATCCCCGTGCACACCATCCAACCCAGGGCCTGCATACAGTTCGCCGCGATCACGGAAAACGGCTTCGGAATTTTGAAGGCTACGAGTATCGCAAACGGGCCCGCGATGAACACGCTCGCGACGTATACATATCCCAGCACGCGATGTATCCGCAGGTAGCGCGCCCGCAGCCGATTCGAAAACTGAAAAGCCGCCAGCCCCAACGCCAGGATTCCGAACACGGCGTGCACCGGCAGGAACCAAGTCGCGGGTGCGTAATGCTGCGCGATCGGCGACGCCGGATCGAACACCCGCGCATTCTTCTCATACGTCGCCAGAATCGTCAGCGCGAAGAAGCCCACAAAAAACCAGAGCTTCGCCGAAAACAGCAATGGGGCAGATCGAGATGGAACAGAAGGCGATGGGACAGATCGCGATGGAACAGCAGGTGAGTTCGCAGCAGGCATCACTCAGAAGAGTCGACCGAGCCTATCGCACCGCCGGAAACCAAGTCAATCGGGGCGGGCATCGCCACTCTACGAAAGCCATTTCACAAACAACCAAACCGGCGATTCAGCACTCTTAACCGCCCTCAGGAGGTTGCGCGCCATGCTCCCTCGGACTGTGTCTTTGCCCGGAACAATTCTGGCTCCCTCGCATCATCTCATTCATGACTTGGTTTTTTCGCTCTCTTCCCCAAGGGTGGCAAAAGCGGTTCGGTAAGTGTGACTTGCGGTAATTGATTCGAAAAGAAAATCTGCCTGGTGCACTCGGAGGTTCTCATGTTTTCCTCTGGCAGACTCGTAGCTCTCGCGAGTTTTCTGATCCTCTCGATATTTTGCTACGGCCAAAGCTCGTTACCACCGAGTTGGCTTTACTCCACGTACTTCGGAGGATCCCAGAGCGACGGAATCGGCGCAATCACCCGCGACGCGGATGGAAACATCTATGTCACCGGCACCTCCGACTCTCCCGATTTTCCTACGACCCCGGGCGTCTACGAAGCGAGTTATCCCGGCCCCAGTGGGTATCAAGCAATCTTCGTGGCGAAGTTCTCGGCGGATGGA
>DATJWZ010000045.1:0-17101 GCA_035500795.1 Candidatus Eiseniibacteriota bacterium
AGCGAAAATCTCATTCACCTTTTCTCGCACCTTCTCACTGCGCGATGGCTTCAGATAACGCATAGTCGATTCCATATCGCTGTGGCCCAGCCACTGCTGCACGGTTCGCAGATCAACTCCTGCCCATAGGCATCGAGTTGCAAATGTCGAGCGAAACTTGTGCAGCCAGAAATCGTTCTTATCGAGTTCGGCGCGTTCAGCACAGGCTTTCAGACAATCGAGGAAATCCAGCTTCGGGTTGCACCCAGATGTCGGAAACACTAAACCGCAAGCCTTGTCAGCTTTCGTCTTCCTCAACTTAAGTTTCTTTACGAGTTTCGTTGGAATCGGAATCTCGCGCTCCTTGTACGCCTTCGGAGTCCAATTCCTGTCGGGCTTGTGGCTCACGCGAACCGTAGAAGCCGCGAAGTTAATATCCGACCAGTACGTGTACATCACTTCCTGTTCTCTCATTCCGGTCATCAAGAAGAACTCGTACCAGAGCCGCTCTTCCTCATTGCAGGCTTTGAAGAGCTTCTCCAGTTCCTGCTGCTCGTACATCTCCGGCTCTTCTTCGGTGTAGCGTGGCCAATCATTCTTTCCAGCTAGCCCACGAATGCCATTCGCCTTCAGAAAGGTCATCACGGTTTCGAACTTGTTGTAGACGGAGCGCGGCGACAGCTTTTTCTCATCCCGAAGAAATCCGGCGAATTTGAGCAAGTCGTATCGCTCAATCTCGTGCAGATACAACTTTCGGCAGGACTCAGTGAAGTAGGTCAGCGCAGTCGTATATGCTGCGATGGTCTTTGGTTTCTTCGTGAGTTCTGTTTCTTCCAGGAACGATGCGACGGCCGCGGTGACTGAGCGGTGTCCATTGCCAGGTTCTGGCAGTATGGGAACGCCATTGTTCAGTGCACGCAGTTCAGCCTCTTTCCTCTGACGACGGGCGGCAGCATCTTGGGCATCCTTGCCGACCGACAAGCGGACACGCCTGCCTTTCTCGCGCCACTCCAGGTAATAGGACCCTTCAGGATGCCTCTCTGGTTGGCCATTTACCAGGACAACATCGGGGCGGATTCGGCCATTTGCAGTCAGAACAACCGGGCAATACCGCATTCCGCGGGCGGTTTGGACTCGTTTGGTGAGATTTACTTCTCGCGACTGAGTGTTGGGCACTGGGACTACCTCCCGATTGAACTCGGTATCTCGGCAGGTATCACAGTGTACAACTTATTGATAACAAAAACAATGGCGGAGAGGGAGGGATTCGAACCCCCGGTACCCTTTCGGGCACGCCGGTTTTCAAGACCGGAGCCATCAACCACTCGGCCACCTCTCCGGCTACTTCTACGAAAACCCAATTCTGCAGGGTCCTCCTAGTTTACATGAGGAGCCTTCCCGGTGGTCCTCTGCGTCCTCTGTGGTTAAGGTCTTGGACGCGCACGACTCACTTGCCTGGGACCAGTCCAAAAGCTCGCGAATGAAATTCCAGCACCTCAGCGAAATGCGACAAGAAATAGGTGATGCTGTGGTCCCCCGGATATGGATGATATTCGTGCTTCACATGTTCTCTGGTCAGCTCATCGTGCAAGGCAGCGGCACCCTTTTCAAATCCGTAGTTGTCATCCTGACCACAGTTGAAATAGATTGCCATTTTTGGCAGTTCGGCTTCGTTCTTCTTCGCAAGCGCAAACGGACTATTCTCGTTCCAATGCCGCACATCAATTGGCATACCGAACACAGGTGCAAGTACATTGAGCAGAGGGGCTCCTGAGCGAGCCGCCACATCGAGTTGCTGTGGCGATTCGGTGATAAGGGCAGCGCTTTGCGCACTCACCGCCGAAAACAATTCTGGATGCGCGAACGCAAACCTCAGTGCCCCATATCCGCCCATCGAGATCCCGCTGATAGCCCGATCCGCTCTTCCGCGAATACGATACTTGTGCTCAATCTGCGGAATGAACTCCTGCAAAAAGAAATCGCTGTAACGCACTGATCCATCCGCCGAATTCACGTAGAAGCTGCGGCCTCCCTCCGGTGCGACAATCAGAAAATCACCCAACTGGTGCCGGTTTCGCAAATCGTCAATCAGCGTCCATCCGCCGCTATTGAAGAGCGTCTGCTCGTTATCACCGAGTCCGTGCAGGAAATATAAGATCGGATACCTGTGCGCAGGATTCTTCTTCACAGCACTGTCGTAACCTGAGGGAATGTACACGCAATAGTGCACTGGCCGTTTGAGAATGTTGCTTTTCAGGGCGCTGCAGTCGATGCGGCTCTGTCCCGGCGCGGAAATCGCAAGCGGCAGGAAAACTAAGAGAAGACGGAACCAGAAGGGAAATCTCATCCCGCTATTCGTATCTCAACGCCTGTACGGGATCGAGCCGAGCGGCTCGACCCGCAGGATAGAGCCCCGAAATCAGGCTAACAACAAAAGCAAATCCGATCGCGAACGCGACCAGCCACCACGGCACAGCCCAGAAATGCTCCGGGGGAATGGATTGGCTCTTGAGATAGATATTCGTCCCGAAGTTGATGACCTGTCCAATGGCCCATCCAAATATCACCCCAAAAATGCCGCCGATAATGCCCATAGCACCGGCTTCAGCAAAGAACAGCTTTCTGACGTCTCCGTCGCTCGCTCCGATCGCCTTCATGATCCCTATTTCTCGGCGCCGCTCGAGAATGGCCATGACCAGCGTATTAACGATTCCAATCGAAGCAACAGCGAGGGCAAGGCTGCCGAAGATTCCGAGAAACGCGTACAGGACTTTGAAAACCTGCTGCAGGCTGCGGCTTGCGTCGAGAATAGAAAATGTTGTAAAACCCATCTTCTTGATGGCATCTTCAACGCCCTGAATTTGCGATGGGTTTTTCACTCGAACGCTGATCGATGAATACACCGGCTCATTACTGGCCGCCCGTGAGATCTCTCGCAAATCGGTCGGCTGCATTACGTGAAGGCTCTCGGCTAGTTTTAGAGGCAGGAGAACTCTGGCTCGAGTTGGTCCCCGCATGCTTTCCGGATCAAGATCGGCAATCCCAACGATCTTTAGCTGTTGTTCCCGCGACACCACAGAGTAAGAAGCACCTGAGATATCGCTCGCACCCAGCCCACCAGCTGTTGGGTCAGCAGTCGTAGACCGCTGCGCATAGCGCATCGTCAATTCTTTGTCGAGCAACGGCGCTGCCAGCTCCGATACCGCAGGCTCCGGAACTCCAAGAGGAGGCGTCTTGCCCAGCAATTCTTCGGCGAAGGACTTCTGCAGAATCACCTCAGGCGCTGTATCCGATGAGAAAAAATGTCCCTGGAGATTTTCGAATGCGTCATTCGTCCTGGCTGATTGAGGCAAAGCCGAAATCATCGTCAAATGAGGTTTGTCTTCAAATCTCAACTCGGTAGCAAACCGAATATCTGGATAGGCCTCGCTCACATTCGCAAGATGCTCAATCTCAGATCTTGCTGCTTCATCCAGTACGCGGCTTTCGCCCGGTAAAGGTCCGTTCCGTTCTTCCGCGCGTCCCATGCCGCGCATTTCGCGACGCGAGGAAACGTAGATCGTGTCGAACAGTCCTGATTTTGCGAGCCGCCGCGTGAACAGTTGTTGCAGGCCTGTTCCCAGCGAGAGCATTGCAACCAACGACGCGACTCCGACGGAAATCCCGATAGTGGTAAGCGAATTTCTTAGAATCGACTCGCGAAGATTCCGGAGAGCCAGTTCCGTCAAGTCAGGGAGCTTCACGCGTGGCCTCCCGGAACATTTGAACGATCGTCAATCAATTTCCCGTCCGCCAGGAAAACTAGCCTTTCCGCATACCGCTCAGCGAGTGCGCGCTCATGCGTCACCATCACAACCGTCATGCCTAATTCCCGGTTGAACTCACGCAGCATGTCCATGATTTCGGTTCCGGTGTGGCTGTCGAGGTTTCCTGTAGGCTCGTCAGCAAGCAGAAGCTTTGGCTTGTTAATCAGAGCTCGCGCCAGCGCGGCACGCTGCTGTTCTCCACCAGAAAGCTCGCTGGGCCGATGATGCAGCCGTGCCTTCAATCCGACCTGCTCCAGTGATTTTCGTGATAACGATTCCCGCTCTCCACGATCAACCTCGGCAAAGCGCAGTGGCAACTCCACATTTTCCAGAAGCGTCATGCTGGGGATCAGATTGAAGGACTGAAATACCATCCCCACAATGTGCAAGCGGTATTTGGCAAGTTCCTCGCGCGAAAGCCGGGCCAGATCCCGATCCTGTACGATCACGCTGCCTGCGGTCGGACGGTCGAGTCCGGCGATTAAATTTAGCAACGAAGACTTTCCTGAGCCCGAACTTCCAAGCAGGGCCAGAAACTCTCCAGCCTTGACCTCGAGAGAAACGCCGTCCACCGCTCGAATGAGCGTCTCGCCCATCCTGTAATGACGGCTAACATTCTCGCTACGGATGGCCGCTGCTGTGTTTGGAGAGGAAATGGCGGGAACCGTTGTCATGTGCTAGCGAATCGCTCCTCGCAACACACTCAACGCATCCCCGGTCTTCGCGTCGCCATTCTTTTCTCCGGCGCCATTCGCGCCACCGACCACCGCGTCGCCTTCGCCGGGCGCGAGGAATAGATTCTCCTCGACTCCGTGCTGCCGCATGTACAGGTCGTAATACCGGCCGTGCGCGGCGTAGAGTTGCGCGTGAGTTCCGCGTTCTATGATGCGTCCCTGCTCCATGACCATGATTTGGTCGGCACGCCGGATCGTCGAGAGCCGGTGAGCGATTACAAAAGTGGTCCGTCCCTGCATCAGATACGAAAGCCCCTGTTGAATCATCTGTTCCGATTCCGAGTCCAGGCTTGACGTTGCCTCATCGAGTATAAGAATGCGCGGCTCTGCCAGAATCGCCCTCGCAATTGAAATCCGCTGTCGCTGCCCTCCCGAGAGCTTCACACCCCTTTCTCCAACGACCGTGTCGTATTTCTCGGCGAAGGTCTCAGCGAACTCGTCGACCCGAGCAATCTTGCATGCCCGCATGATCTCTTCTTCGCTGGCCTTGGGCCGCGAGAACGCGACATTTTCCCGAATCGTTCCGTCGAACAGAAAAGACTCCTGCAGCACCACTCCCAGCCGAGTTCTATACGAATCCAGGCGCACTGTACTCAAGTCCACGCCATCGATGCGCACCATGCCTTTAGTTGGAATATAAAAGGCCGAGATCAGCCCGATTGTCGTCGATTTCCCTGACCCCGAAGAGCCGACCAGAGCGGTCACAGTCCCAGGCTGTGATCGGAAGGAAAGATTGTGCAACACTTCATGTACTCCGTCGTAACTGAAACTCACATCGTCGAACTCGACGAGACCCAGAATGTCTTCGAGCTTCTCCGAACGATTAGGGTCCTGATCCTCGGGCCTTTCATGCATGATTTCCTGCGTACGTTCCAGACCCGCGAGCGCCTCCGTGAGCTGCGTCCCGATCGAGACGATCTGCATGATCGGAGCGACCAGAAACACCAGCAGGAAGTTGTACGAAAAATAGCTTCCGGGAGTCAGAGTGTGCGCTACCATCTGGCGTCCACCGATATACATAGTGGCCGCGCCGACGACTCCCAGCAAGACGCTCGCCGAAAGACCCATCAGCGATGTCGCCGTCAAAGTCCGCATCACATTGTCGAGCAGTCGCCGCACTCCGGCTGCAAAGACCTTTTCTTCGCGCTGCTCCGCGTGATAACCCTTAACGACGCGCACCCCGCCCAGCGACTCCGTGAGTCTTCCTGTGACCTCGGCGTTGATCTTGCCTCGTTCTCTGAAAATGGGACGTATCGTGGCGAATGCTTTATTCAGCGCAAGTGCAAAAAAACCAAGAGATCCAACCGCAATCAACGTTAGCGGAGTACTGATGCGAAGCAGCAGAACCAAGGCAATCCCGGACGCGATCAGTCCCCCCACGAACTCAACCAGCCCGGTTCCCAGCAGGTTGCGCACACCTTCCACGTCCGACATAATGCGTGCGACGAGCACTCCTATCTTATTTGTGTCGTAGAACGAAACCGGCAAGCGTGAAATGTGGACCTGTACTTGCTCGCGCAGGTCGGCAATCAACCGTTGCGCTGCTTTCGACAGAAGCTGAGTCAGAGAAAAAGATGTGATGCCCTGAACCACCGTGGCGGCCAAGACGGCTACAACAATGGGCCGTAACAGCCCGGTTTGATGCCGTGTGACGACATTGTCGATTAGGAACTTGGACGAGTAAGGAAGCACAAACCCGGCTAGCTTATTGATCAACATCAAAACGAAGCCGACCGCGAGCAGCCCTTTGCGCGGCAGCATCAGCTTCCAGACTTCGGGCAGAACTGCCTTCAGGCGCTGGATCTTCGGAGGCTTATCGGCTTCTTTTGATGGAGAACTCAATCTCCCTTTTGACTCCATTCCGCCCGGTACGGCTTCATTATTACTGCATTGTCACACATCTCCGGACGGCCTGTATTGCGGCTTTGAGCCGCCGCTCGCTGTGACAGTCCGCCTGCCGACGTTGTATGCTCGGGGCGTGTCCCACCCGCCGTCGACGGACCGGTCGCCTACCATTGGCCTGGTTTTAGGTCTGCTCATCACTTTGTCGGCCGTAATTGCCTATTCCGCTTACATAACCTGGCAAGTTACGGGCCTGCGCAAGCTTCAGACTGGACTGGTCGACCGCAATCGCAAGGACTCTCTTCAACTGCTGCGCATTCAGAATGATCTCAATTTGTTGGCTGTGGCCATGCGTGACATGGTCAGCAGCGATGAGCCTTATCCGCTCACCGCCTGGTCAGCGCAATTCCAGCGAATCCGTACCGATCTCGACGACGCTATGCGCCTCGAAGCCGGTTTTGCCGCCGCAAGTCGTACCCCCGAGCAGAGTGCATTCCTGGCGAGTTCTGTCACTCAATTCTGGGATGCCGTCGATCGTGTCTTCGCTCTTGCACACCAAGGCAAGGACAAAGAGGCGCGCGAACAGATCCAGTTGTCGTTACAGGAGCGGCAGGCCGCGCTCAGCACAGCCGTAGCCCGTCTTCTCGTTCAGAATAGCGAGAATGAGGAGCAGGCCGGCCAGCGCATTGTGCAGATCTATGACCGCGTGCAGCGCCAAGTGTATTTTTTTCTAGGTGTAACTCTGTTGGCGATTTTGCTGAATGGCCTGTCCCTGATTCGCTGGAACCGCCGCCTTTTTGCCCGTCTTGCGGAAATCTCGGAGCGCCGCAGCGAACTGGCTCAGAAGCTTATCTCCACGCAGGAGTCGACACTTCGCTACATCTCCCGCGAGCTTCATGACGAATTCGGACAGATTCTGACGGCGATCGGATCCATGCTCCGAAGGGCCGGCTCGCACGCACCTGAGGGTTCGAGCCTCCGGGCAGACCTGCAAGAGGTCCTGCAGATCGTCCAGAGTACCCTCGAAAAAGTCCGCAGCCTTTCGCAAGCGCTTCATCCTGTGATGCTCGATGAGGCGGGACTTGAGAGCACGCTCGATTGGTATATCCCGACCGTAGAAAGGCAGACGGGAATTACCATATCCTATGAGAAGTCGGGAGAGCCCTTCCCGGTCGACGGTGGCGCGGGCGTTCATATCTACCGTATTCTGCAGGAGGCGCTCAACAACGCGGCGCGTCATTCGGGTACAAAACAGGCATCGGTACGTTTGCGTTTCCTGCCGCGTACTCTTGAGCTCGAAGTACAAGATCATGGGACGGGTTTTCCTGAGCGCCCAAGCAGGCGAGGTATTGGTCTTGTTGCGATGCGCGAGCGTTCAGAATTAATGGGTGGTCAGCTCATATTTTCGCGTCCGCCCGACGGCGGTACATTGGTGCATCTCATCGTGCCGAGGGAGAAAGCGGAGTCTTATGCAAAAGAAGATCACAGTGTTGCTCGTGGATGACCACAGCCTGGTACGCCGTGGTTTCCGCCGCATGCTGGAAGACGAGCCCGACATGGAGGTCGTCGGTGAAGCCGGCGACGGTGAAGAGTCCGTTAGACTGGCGAAAGAACTCCAGCCCCAGGTTGTCGTCATGGATTGCGCCTTGCCTGGCATGAACGGACTGCAAGCGACCCGGCAGATCATCGAAGCGTCTCCCGAAACCGCTGTGCTTATGCTAAGCATGCATAGCGAGAGCACTTGGGTGCGACAGGCAATTGAGGCTGGTGCAAAAGGATATGTTCTAAAGAATGCGCTCGATCTCGAACTCGGCACAGCAATCCGCAAAGTCGCGGATGGAGAGACTGTCTTCGATCCCAAGGTTGAGCAGAAGAATGTTCTGCGTGGCGAGCGCAGCTCTGCGCTTACCCAACGCGAACTTGAGGTGCTGCAGATGATCGTGGACGGCAAGTCGAATAAAGAGATCGCCACCGCTCTGGATCTCAGCGCCAACACCGTGGCCGTCCACCGCGCCAACATCATGAACACGCTCGGCATTCACAAAACCGCCGAGCTCGTTGTCTATGCCATTCGTGCCGGGCTGGTGAACGTTCCGTGAATCGCAGGTCTTTCCTGGGTGGAATAGCAGGGCTCGTCTCTTGCTCGCAGCTCTATCGCTTGCCAGGATTTGCCGCGCAGAGCCGTGCGTCGAATCCCTTCGGGTTTCGGTTTACCGACGTCACTACTCAAGCTGGCATCCTGTTCCAGCACAATAGCGGTGCGTTCGGCGGTAAGTTCCTTCCCGAAACCATGGGTTCTGGCTGCGCCTTCCTCGATTACGATGGCGATGGCTGGCAGGACATTCTATTGATTAACGGTGCCGACTGGCCCGGGCACAAGAAGAGCCGCACAACTCTTCGCTTGTATCGCAACAATCACGACGGCACCTTCACGGATGTCACGTCACATGCCGGGCTCGACATTGAAATGTATGGAATGGGAGTCGCCATAGGGGATTACAACAATGATGGATTCCCCGACATCCTCGTCACTTGCGTTGGACAGAATCGGCTGTTTCGCAACACAGGCAAAGGCACATTCATTGACGTGACCAATGCGGCGGGTCTTGGCAAGCGCGAAGGCTTCAGCACGTCTGCCCTCTGGTTCGACTATGATCGCGATGGTTTGCTGGATCTGTTCGTTTGCAATTATGTGAAGTGGTCCATCGAAAGCGACATCTTCTGCAGTCTCGATGGCAAGCACAAGTCGTATTGCACGCCCGAAGCATATCGTGGCGCAACCTGCTGGCTTTTCCATAATCGCGGGAATGGGACATTTGAAGACGTTACTGCCACAAGCGGCATCTTTGACAGCAGTTCCAAATCCCTTGGCGTAGCGCTGCTGGATGAAGATCATAACGGCTGGCCCGATCTCCTCGTGGCCAATGATACCCAGCCTAATAAGCTCTATCGTAACCAGCACAATGGCACATTCAAAGATGTGGCCGTTGAGGCCGGCATCGCGTTTAGCAGCGACGGTAAGGCGCGCGCAGGTATGGGAGTGGATGTCGCGGACTTCGACAACTCAGGCCAGCCGGGCGTCGCAATCACCAACTTCGACAACGAAATGATCGGCCTCTACCGTTTGACTGGGAAGAATTTCGAGGATATCGCTCCGCAATCCGGCGTGGGTCTAGCTTCCAGAAACAGCCTTGGCTTTGGCTGTGCTTTCTTCGATGTCAACCTCGATGGCTGGCTCGACTTTGTGGTCGCCAATGGCCACATCGACGAGACCGTTCGCAACATTCGTGGCAATGTCGGTTATGCGCAGCCGCCACAACTATTTCTGAACAACGGCAAAGCCAGTTTTCAGGACGTCGCTCCGGAAGTGGGAGGACATTTCGATCTTCCGAAAGTAGGGCGAGGACTGGCCTATGGCGATTTCGATCGTGACGGCGACCTTGACTTACTCATTACAACCAACAATGGTCCAGCGTACCTCTATAGGAACGACCAATTCAGCGGAAACCACAGCATCAGATTCCATCTTGTCGGTACGAAATCAAATCGCGATGGGATCGGCGCCACTGTTCACGTGTATGCAGGTGGGCTGAAGCAATCTCGCATGGTCAAAGGCGGCTCCAGTTATTTATCCCAGTCTGAACTCCCGCTCACCTTCGGCCTCGAGAAACAGGATCGCATTGAGAGAGTCGTAATCAATTGGCCTAACGGACAAACGGAGGAATACAAGAATCTTGCCCCTGGGCGTTCCTATCGATGCGTAGAGGGGAAAGGCATTACACCTCAAAACGGCTACTGAGCAGATGCCGCTGCGGGCGGAGCGATCGTTCCTGTAGCCATAAGATCAATCTCCACCGAATCATTCACTCGCAAAAACAAAGTGCTGGGATTCTTCATGCCCCACTTCTGATATGGCACGGTGAAGTGAACGTTGGCTGTCCACCGATCCGTACCCATTTCGACTTGTGCGGGAACGGTGATCTCTCGGTCCACCCCATGAATATTGAACATGCCATGAATCTTCACGGAAGAAGTTCCCGAACTCGGCACGGGGCCTTCGATCCGGTCGGGGTGAAACGAAATCTGCGGGTACCGATCGCTCTCCAGCACTTCCTTGTGCATTTTGTGATCGCGCATTCCACTGCCACTCTCACCGCTCTGTGCGTCGACCAAAATTTCCCCGGATATTTTTCCTCCGGAATCAATGTGCAAGTCTCCACGGGTCACCTTGAAAGTGCCGTGCACAGTGTGAAGCACATCTCCCAGAGTAAACTTCACCGAACTGTGGGACGGGTCGACCTGAAACTCTCGCTCTTGAGCCCAGCTTGAAGCGCCGAAAGCAATCAGTGTCGCTAGAAGGAACAGAGACTGGTGGCGAACTCGCGTGTAGGTCATGCTAGACGGTAAGAAGCTCCCATCCCAGAGCAAGACCATTCCACACCAAATTCGAAGGGGAAAGTGCTCCGACGTGCAGCGCCAGGAAACGCCGGAAAATCTCTGGGCGCCTCTGAAAAACTTGCAACACTCGATCCTGAAGCCGTGGCCTGCGGTCCAGCAGCAGCATCAGCCGTGCCATGATTACCGGGCGCAACATTAGGCGATGGTGGATTTCCTGATAGCGAGCCAGATCTCCGGTTTCCATGCACTCGGCCAGTGCTAACGCTTGGTTGAAGGCTAGTCCCAAGCCTTCTCCGGTGATCGCGTCGACTGTGCCTGCAGCGTCACCAATCAAAGCCACATTGCTGCGGCATACATGCTTGAGCCTTTTGTTGCCCGTGATAGCCCCTCGTTCTGCCGTGGAGGGAGCGGCTCCTTGCAATCGTGCATGTAGCCATCGCAGTTCTTTCAGTGCCGCCGGCAAACGCAGACTGGTATCATCCGATACTACCGCGATGCAGACTTCATTCTCGCCGACAGCCGTTGCGTATCCCTGGCATCGCTCACCCCAATGCACTTCCATATGATCCGTCCAGGGCCTTACGCGGTAGTGCCTTCGAAACGCATAACGGAGCCGCGGCCGATGGCTGGCTTCAAGGCGCGCCCAACGTCGCACTCGAGAATTAGCCCCATCCGCCCCGACAATCCAGCGTGACCGGAAAAAGTCCGCTCCTACCTGAACTCCGTCGGCCCTTATGCCCGTAACAGTGTGTCCCCACAACAACTCCGCTCCTACCTGCACCGCCCGCTCTGCCATGACCCGGTGTAACACGGGACGGCGCGCTGCAAGCCCAACGCCGCCATCTGGGAAATGTGCATTCGTCGCCAAATTCTGACTGAGAAACCGAATGCCTCGAAATGGAAAACATTCTCTTAGCGGTAACTGAAGACCCAAACGCTCAAATGCAGCCAGTCCATCAGGCATCAAGCCTTCGCCGCAAGCCTTATCGATCGGCGGACACATGCCATCAGCTACGACCGCCCGAAGCCCCCGTTGGCGCGCTGCAATCGCTGCCGCCAATCCTGCCGGCCCTCCCCCGATCACGAAAACGTCCGTCGACCTTACCAATCAAGACCTCACCACTTTAAGAGCACAAGCTCGGAACAAAATCCCGGGCCCATCGCTGCCAGGATTCCCCACGTCCCAGGAACTGGGCGGCGATCTCTCATAACGTCCTCAAGCACAACCAGCACAGAAGCCGACGAAAGGTTCCCCACCTTCTTCAGGCAACTCCACGATGCGTCGAGTTGCCCGTTATGCAAATCAAGCGCATCTGCGGTGGCTTCCAGCACCTTTGGCCCTCCAGTATGCAGGACCCAACTTCCGATATCGCCTCGCTTAAGCCCGTGCTCCGCGAGGAATGCGTCCACATCCTGTCCGAGGTGTTCCCGAATCAGCGTGGGTACTTCCGGCGAAAGTACGATCTCAAATCCCTTCTCGCTGATTTTCCACCCCATCATCTGCTCAGTCTGGGGATAGAAGACGGAACGCGTTGCGACAATCTCCGGGCCTGTAGCATTGATATCCTTGCCTGCTACAACGACCGCTGCCGATCCGTCTGCAAACAATCCGGAAGAAATCAGATTCGCAACCGAAAGGTTCTCTCGCTGAATCGTTAGCGAGCAAAGCTCCACCGAGACCAGGGCTGCTGCTTCCTTTGGATAGGCGCGTACATAATCCGCACAACGTGCGATTCCAGCCGCCCCAGCCACGCATCCCAATCCGAAAATCGGAACCCTCTTGATATTCGCTGGCAACCCCATCCGATTGATCAGTAGTGCGTCAATGGACGGACTCGAAATCCCTGTTACCGACGTGAAGAACAGCGCGCCCAAACTGCTCTTCTCGAGCCCCGCACGACTCAAAGCTTGGCAGAGCGCCTGTTCGCCCAATTCTTGTGCCACCTGAATCCAGGCATTGTTCGCGCAACCCCAGGTCTTTAAGTCGTAGTACTTTTCATAAGGAAGTGCGAGGTGACGTCCCTCGACCGTGACATTCCGATGCAATCGCGCCAGCATTTGCGGATTTCGCAGCCGGTCGCCCCAATATGCCCGCAGCTGATCCAGAAGAAATTTCTGGGAGTAGTACTGCTTCGGAAACGCGCTCGCGGCACTGGCTATTTGCATGGTGTTTGGTCCTCGCTTTGGACATTGATCCGGCGGCCATCGCTCAACCCGCCAACTCAAATTGAGCGTTAGATGACCCCGGTCTGACTTCAGTTGTTCCCGTCACCCCTTCCGTGCCTTCACCAATATTCTCTCAACGGAAAATACCCGAGAATGTCACGGGTTCGTCAAAAAATCAACCGCGACGGTCAGGAATCTGACAGGAATGTACATACGATAACTCGGAAAAGCACGCCGCGTCGGCCCGATAGACTTGAAAGCACCAGACGAGTTTCGCAATTCCATCACATTCCGCACGACCATGGCAAATGTGACGGTCAGCGCAGCGTCAAAAACGAGTATTCTCAGGCGGTTTCTCCTGCTTTATCGCCTGACTTATTCCGAACTACGGCGTGATCACGATAGAAGTCGGTGTCCCCGGCACTGAATAAGAGGAAACAGAAGTTAACGTCCCGGTACTGTCATCCAGGCTGAACGACTGCACAACCGGCGTCGACTGATTCCCAACAAACAGGTATTTTCCGGCTGAATCTCCTGTAATGAAATTCGGCTGGGAGCCCGTTGCGAATGGAGAATTTGCCAGCAACGTCAAGTCCCCATCGGAGCCGATCGAAAACGCAGCGAGGTTGCCCGAGCTTTGCGAATTGGCGACGTACAGATATTTTCCGGATTTGTCGATAAAGAGCGCTACCGGCCCAGTGAAGGTTTCCCCAGTGGTCGAAATCAGCGTCAAGGAGTTATCCGAATTGATCGTGAAGGCAGAAACGCTATTATCGATCTTGTTGCCGGTATATAAGTGTGTTCCGCTTGAGTCGATCGCAAGTCCATATGGGGTGTTTCCGGTCGCGCTAACGACAGGCGTGCCAAGAATCCCATTGCTCACCGGGAATGCTTCGATTGTTCCTTGCCCCACGACCGCCTGTCCGGTGACGAAGAGAGTATTTCCTGATGGCGAAAGCTGCATGTTCAGCGGGGACATTCCGATCGGAGCGGTTGCGCCGCCACCCGATTGCGGGATCGGCGTTAGATTCCCGCTACTCGAGTCAATCGAAAGCACCGAAATGTCGAACGATCCGGAATTGCCGACATATAAATAGCTGCCACTTGGATCGATCGCCAACAATGTCGGCGCAGTCCCGACGTTATAGCGCGGAGTCTGTTCCGTTAGCGCTCCGGAGCTTGCAATATCGAACTGAGATACTGTTCCCGTCGGCGTTGCTCCCGAATTCGCCGCATACAAGAATTTTTTCGTGGGATGCAATACCAGTGACTGTACCGCCTGTCCCGCGGTAATCGGGCTCCCCACCAGTTGCGTTAGCGCGCCTGAGTTTGGATCCTCTCGAAAAATTACGATCTCATTCGAGGCCGGAATGGCCGCGTACAAAAATTTGTTGGTTGTCGTTCCACATCCCACCCATGCGACCATGCTTGCGCAAACAAGCAACAGAGCCGCTGCTTTCTTTAGCATCCGTCACTCCTCTTGGAATTGATCGAAATAACCGAAAACTCGCCGCCACCCCGGAGAATTTTGGACAACCGGGCATCAAGTGGGCAGCGTTTTGCGTGCCCACTATCATACGGGACTGGGGGCACTTTGCGCAGCCGATGGGCTTCCTCCCTGCGATGCGCGACTTTAGCGTGCTGGTTGTACCGTAATTAGTCTGAGTGGACAGGACTAGGCGAGACCGGCGGAGTCGTACTCGGCAAAGCATGATCCTCTCCCCCACTTAACGCCAGCCTTAGCCGATCGAGATACACATAGACCACGGGAGTCGTGAAGAGCGTCAATGCCTGACTGACGATCAGCCCGCCTACAATCGTGATTCCGAGAGGCCGGTGCAACTCCGATCCTGTTCCTGTAGCTAACGCAAGCGGTAGTGCGCCCAACAAAGCTGCCATTGTTGTCATCATGATCGGCCGGAATCGAAGGAGACACGCATCATAGATCGCATCCACTGGCTTCTTGCCCTGATTCCGCTCCACTTCCAGCGCCACATCAATCATCATGATGGCGTTCTTTTTCACCAGCCCAATCAGCAGAATGATCCCGATCATCCCGATTACGTTCAACTCATTGTGCGTGAGGAGCAGTGCCAGAAGCGCTCCCAGTCCCGCGGACGGGATCGTCGAAAGGATCGTTATGGGGTGCATGTAGCTCTCATACAGCATGCCCAGGACGATATACACCGCTCCCAGCGCTGTAATAATCAGGATCAGCATGTTGGATTTCGATTCCTGAAATGCTGCGGCCGTCCCCTGAAAACTCGCGCTGATCGACGGCGGGAATCCAATACTGCGTTCAGCATTCAGAATCGCGTCGGTCGCCTGCCCGAGCGATACTCCCGGCGCCAGATTGAACGAAATCGTAACCGAGGGCACCTGCCCCTGATGGTTAACAGCGAGCGGGGTATTGGACGGCTGAAAGTGAGTGAACGCTGCCAGCGGAATCGCAGACCCTGTTGCCGACTTCAGATAGATATTCTGCAGCGCCTCCGGCGTCTGCTGAAATTGCTCCGCTACCTCCATGACTACGTGATACTGGTTCAGCGGCTCGTACATCGTCGAAACTTGCCGTTGTCCGAACGCGTCATAAAGAGCATTGTCCAGTGTCTGCGGCGTGATTCCGAGGCGGCTGGCCGTATCCCGATCGATGACTAGCTTGGCCTGCAGCCCCTTGTCTTGCTGATCGGAGTTCTGATCTCGTAATTCCGGCAACTGCCTCATCTTTTGTAGCAGCCGCGGAGCCCACGAATTTAATTCATCAATATCCGCACTTTGCAACGTGTACTGATATTGCGCGTTGCCATATCGTCCGCCAATCGAGAGTTCCTGAGAAGATTGCAAAATCAGAGTCGCTCCTGGTACGACCGCCAGCTTCCCTCGCAAACGATTGATGACGTCATCCGCAGAAGGGTAATGGCATGGCTGCCAGAAATGCTGTTTCTGGCATTTGCCGCGCTGCCCCAGGTCCTTCAGCATCACGAAGAATCGTCCCTGATTGAGAGCCGTATTTCCGCCTGTGAACCCCGCCATCGTATCCACGGCAGGATCTGCCATTACGATTTGCACGTAGCGCCGCATCTTTTCGGACATCGAGTGGAACGAAATATCCTGTGCTCCGATTACCGTCCCTTGTATGCGGCCCGTGTCCTGCTGCGGGAAAAAACCCTTCGGTACCTTGTAATAAAGCCAACCGCTAAGTATCGCAACCCCGATCGTGACCACAAGCGTCACCAGTTGGTACCTTAGGACCCACCTGAGGGCGTGCGTATAACCTCCGAGCAGCCCGTCGAATGACCACTCACTGATTCGGTAGAAAATGTTGTGCTTCTCGTCTTTTTTCGGCGGCCTCAGAAACTTCGCGCACATCGTTGGAGTCGTGGTCAAAGAAACGACCAGCGACACTCCAATCGCCACACTCAACGTAACCGCGAATTCGCGGAAGAGTCTTCCTACAATCCCGCCCATCATGAGCAGAGGAATGAACACCGCCACCAACGACGTGCTCATCGACAGCACGGTAAATCCAATCTCCGAGGCGCCTTTGAATGTTGCCTGCACGACTCCCATTCCGTGCTCAATGTAGCGTGTAATGTTCTCCAGTACGACGATGGCGTCATCTACGACGAATCCCGTCGATATCGCGAGTGCCATCAGGGATAAGTTGTCGAGGCTGTATCCCAACAGATACATCACGCCAAACGTTCCCACGAGCGAAAGCGGCACTGCAATACTGGGGATGATCGTGGCCCGCACCGTTCGCAAGAACACGAAAACGACCATGATTACCAGTGCTACTGAAATCAGCAGCGTTCTTTCGATATCTCTGACGGACGCTCTCACTGAAACCGTGCGGTCCATTACAACGGAGAGCTTCATCGCCGGCGGAATCGACGATTGAAGGTATGGAATGACCGCCTGCACGCGGTCCACGGTATCGATGATGTTCGCTCCGGCTTGCCGGAAAATCGCCAGCATCACCCCCCGCTGCCCATTGATCAGTCCCAAATTGCGTATATCGGTTAATGAATCTGTAACGTCGCCGACATCGCCAAGACGCACCGCCGCCCCATTGTTGTAGGCCACAATCAGAGGGCGATATTGGTCCGCCGTAAACAACTGGTCGGTGTCATCGAACATGTACGTTCGCGAACCGTCCGAGACTGCTCCCTTGGG
>DATJWZ010000046.1:0-1632 GCA_035500795.1 Candidatus Eiseniibacteriota bacterium
TTCGCCTCATCTAATCAAGTAGTTAGTGGATCAGTTTGGATCAGGAGGACCTTTTTATGAGGCTGGCGGGATGGAAAACAGTGGCTACAAGTTTTGCTCTGGCCGCGCTTCTGTCTGTGCCCGCATGGAGTGATACGGACAACAGACATACCGCGGTACCAGGAACACTCAATTATGTAGAGGGGCAGGCGTCGATCGGTGATCAAACGCTTGATTCGAAATCCGTTGGTACGGCCGCTTTGAACAATGGCGACGTGCTGCAGACAGGAAACGGCAAGGCAGAAATTCTGCTGACTCCGGGCGTGTATCTACGCGTTGGAAGTAATAGTGCGGTGAAGATGGATTCCAATTCCTTGATCAACACCGAGGTAACGGTTCGCGAAGGCAAAGCGATGGTCGAGGTCGACCAGATTTATCACGAGAACAATCTGCGCGTCAGCCAACCTGGCGCTGACACAAAGATCGACAAGACTGGACTCTATGCTTTCGACGCGACGAACGGCGACATTCGCGTGTTCGACGGCAAGGCAGTCGTAACCGCCGACGATCACAACACCACGGTGAAGAAGGACCATCAGCTTGCACTGGACAGTCAGAAGTTGAAGGCGAAGGGATTCGACAAGAAGGAAATCACACAAAACGACGATCTTTATCGCTGGAGCAGTTTGCGTTCGCAGTATTTGTCAGATGCGAATATCGATGCCGCACGAACTTACTACATGAACGGCTGGTATGGTCCGGGATGGTGGGGGCCAGGATGGTATTGGGACCCATACTTCGCCGGCTTCACGTTTTTGCCGGGCAGCGGATTTTTCTACAACCCGTTTGGATGGGGCTTCTACTCTCCGTTGATGGTGTGGCGCGCCCCTGTAGTGATTGGCCGCGGATATCATCCGTTCGTCGCCGGTAATCGTCCGGTTGCAATTGGGCACGGATTCCATAATCACGCCGTAACGACCTACCGGGGCGGATACGGTCACATGGGAGGCGGATTCCACGGAGGCGGAACGCGCGTCGGCGGCATGGGCAGCGGTGGATTCAGCGGAGGGGGATTTCATGGCGGAGGAGTACACCGGTAATCTGCCGTCCAATTCAATACTGAGGCGGGCGAAAAGCCCGCCTTTCTATTTGACAAAGTCGACCCAACGGGATGTTGAGATGAGGCGGGCAAGACGCCCGTCGGACCTCGCCGAGAAGGAACTCTACTTTAAAATCGGCGAATTCGCATCGGCCGGCTTGCCTTCGTCACTACGAATTTTCCCGTCGTCGTCGGTATAGAAATATCGATGATCGGCATCCGGCGTCTTCGGGGTCAAGGTCAAGGTGTAGCTTTCTTTTTTTCCTTTATAGCTTGCGGTGTAATCTCCGCGGTTGGGATCGACCATGCGTTTCGTAAAATTTCCCGAGTGCACGAGTTCATTCAGCGTCAGTGCGTAGTGTCCATACTGTTTGTTGAAAGCCTTTTCCGCGCGGATGACGACGCGCATATATGCCAATGCGTCGAACTCTGAGTTCGAACGCGATGGATCGCCTTTGTACTTCGGGGTGTAGCTAGAAGGAGGTATACCGGGTGCGCTCTGCTCCGGGCGCGAGTAATCCGCTGGAAGCTGAGCGAAGAGGGACGTGGCAAAT
>DATJWZ010000047.1:0-5884 GCA_035500795.1 Candidatus Eiseniibacteriota bacterium
TAGCAAAGCAATGTTGTTGTCGATGCCAGGCTCCCGTCGATTTCGATTGCGAGACAGCCCTCGGGAGCGAGATCCAGCAGCATCGCCCAGTCTTCGTAAGTCTGGTTCCACCCGGCCTGCGCAGACAAGCGAAGGGCCGCCGATAGATCATCCGATCGCAGGGGGCGCAAGATCGCGTTCTCAATTCTGGCTATTGGCATACGCTCGATGGAACCAGTTGGCGAAATGAGGCAGGGCGATCTCCGCATCGGCGAGTTCAGGGTGCCACTTCTTTTCCCACTCGAACGACAAGAATGACTCGTACCGCAGTGCTTTCAATGATTCGAGCAATTCTCTCAGAGGGAATTGACCTTTTCCCGGAAGTTCATATGTCCAGCCTTGTGAATTGCGGGTGACGTCTTTTACGTGGACGTGCTTGATTGTCGGTCCGAGCGTTGCCGCGCCAGCCCTCGGTTGTTCATTGTCTGCGATGAAGCTGTTCACTGGATCCCAAATTACGCCGACACTGGAAGACTTTGTCCCGGTGATGATTGCCTTTGTTCCTGCGGACGAGGAGAAGTCGCCATGCGTTTCGAGCCAGACTTGTACCCCTTTCGGCTCGATCTTCTCTGCTAGTGTGTGGATGGAGTCGGCAATCCACGCTTGGGTCGACGCTCGATCGGCTTGCGGTTGGATCGTGTCACCGAAGACCCTAATGCCCGGTGAGTTCAGTGCTGCCGCTAAGTCTGACATCCGCTCACCTTCTTCGATCCACAGGCGGCGTTCTTGTTCTTCGACCCAGTGAAAGCGGCAGCTCGTGTCGACGCAAGGAATCGCGAGTCCACGATCTTTAAAGAGCATCTTCGTTTCGGCGAGACCTTGAGCGAAAGCTGGAAGCTTCCAAAGTGAGTCTTCGCCTTCGACAAAACGGAGCTCGATGCCATCGTATCCGTATCTTGCAGCTATCTCTACGATCTGCGGCACGCTCCCGTCGGGGCAAGCCAGAGTCGAAAACGAAATTTTCATTTATGTCATCCGGTCGAGCATCGGTGTTGTGACTCTGTTCTGAACCGGCTTGCCGCGAAAGAATCGTTCGAGATCGTCGAGTACTACGTTCGCAATGTCCTCGCGCACCTGGCGTCCGCTGCCTGCGATGTGAGGAGTCACGATCGCTCCTTTCATGTCTCGCAAGGCATGGCCTACGGGAAGGGGCTCGATAGGATCGGTGACGTCGATGGCGCAGCGAAGACGGCCTCGGGCGACCTCCGTTTTCAAAGCGTCAAGGTCAATCAGGCCGCCGCGCGCGATGTTGATGAGGGTCGCGCCGTCAGGTAGGGATGCGAGTTGCTTTTTTCCTAGCATCCCACGGGTTTGCTCAGTGAGGGCGGCGGTCAGCACGAGAAGGCGTGCTTTTGGGAGCAACTCTTTGAGGCTTACGAAACGGACCGGATATTTTTGGGAAAGAGACTGGTCGGCATAGGGATCGTGCACGAGCCATTTCACATCGAAGCCGATCAGCAGATCGACAAGCGCTCGGCCAATGCGGCCGAATCCGATCATTGCGACGGTCTGTCCAATCAGCGACTCAGAGCTGCCATGGAGATGCACATCGTCATAAATTTGATTCGATCGCTTCGCTAATTCCCCGCGATAGAAATCTATGTTGCGTGCGCTGTACAAGAGCAACGCGGCTCCGAGTTCTCCGGTGGGCCGGGACATGGGAGCGGAGGCGTTGGTGATGGTCAGACGCTCGAATAAAGGACGGGGAAAGCGGGATTTCACTTCGCCTCCGCAGTGGGCGATGACTTTAAGACGAGGTGCAATTGTCGGCAGGTCCTCAGGGAAGTGAGGACTGTCCCACGTGGTGATGAGCGCCTCGGCGTCTTTCAGATGAGATTTGAATTGCGACGTTAGTTGGCGCCCTTCCACCGTCTTCCAGCGAAAACTTTTGAGCCTTGCGCGTAGGCGTGCAGGGAAAAACGTCGCCAGGAGTTCCATTGACCCGCTGATGACTAGTGCTGGCCGCTTCATCGGAGGGGAGTATAGCATTTTCCTTGCTTTTAATTTCTATTTCTTTGCTTTGATTTCGGATCGAAACAAAGTATAAAGAAGCTCACGCCTGTGCAAACCGCCGATCACATTGATTACGCAGTCATCGCCATCTACGGGTTATTGATGGTTTGGGTGGGGCTTTATGTGTGGAGATTCAACCGGGGCGCCGCGGAATATTTTCGCGGAGGAAGCCGAATTCCGTGGCTGGTTGCGGGGCTCAGCTGCTTCATGTCGGGGTTCAGCGCGTGGACGTTTACCGGCGCTGCGGGAGTGGCTTATCAGTCGGGCGTTGCTGCGATCGGTCTTTATATTGGCAACGCTCTTAGCTTTTTGTTTGGATATTTCGTGTTCGCGGAGCGCTGGCGGCGAACGCGCATTACTACGGTGATGGAGTATCTGTCGGGCCGATTTAATTTGGCCACGCATCAGGTTTTTTCCTGGAGCATTATTTTCTTCCAGCTATTTACGAGTGCGAGCACGCTGTTCGGATTGAGCCTCTTCATTTCTTCGGCGTGCGGGTTCCCGGTGTTGTGGACGATTGTCGGCGCGGGCGCGCTTATCGTTTTCTATTGTGTGATCGGCGGCTTGTGGGCTGTGGTGGTCACGGATTTCCTGCAGGCTGCGATCCTGATGCCGTTTTGCCTCGTGCTTGTCGTCATGTCTTTGATGCGAGTCGGTGGAGTTGGAGGGTTGGTTCATTCTCTGCCACCCGAGATGAAGACGATTCATCTCCACGGGGAATTCGGGTGGCTTTACCTTGTCTCGTGGACCGTGATGGTTTCCTTCGGATACAACACCAGCGCGATGGCGCAACGCTATTTCAGTGTGGACGATGAACGATCGGCACGCAAGATCGCGCTGCTTTGCTGTGTGCTGTTCTTTGTTGGCGCATTCATATGGTTCATTCCGCCGATGGCGATGCGAGTGGTGTATCCGGTCATTCCATCGTTCAAGACGGCGTTGCCGAATCCGAATGAAGCTTCCTATGCAGTCGCAAGTTTGACCTTGCTTCCGCACGGCCTGATCGGGGTCATGCTGGCGGCGATGTTCAGCGCCACCATGGCCAACCTCTCTGCGCAATTCAATCTGAAATCGGCGATTCTCACCAAGGATATGTACCAGGAATTGTTCCGCAAGAATGCGGGCGAGCGGGAATTGCTGATTGTCGGCTGGGTCACGACGTTCGTGATCGGCGGGGCGACAACGTTAATTGCGGCGATTATGGCGGCTAGCGGAAAGAGCATATTCCAGATCATGCTGACGTTTAACACGCTGATGTCGCTGGCGTATGGTCCGCCAGCGCTGCTGGGACTGGTGGTTCGGCGGACACCGCAGTGGTCCGGTATGGCATCTTTTGTGACGGGACTGGTTCTAGGCTTGTTGGGCGCGTTCGTGTATCACTGGAGTCTCATTCAGCAGGTAGCGATCATCATTCCGGCATCGTTTGGGATTTTCTTTTTGACGATGTTTTGGGATCGTGGGGATACTCCCGGACGTGCGGCGCTTTTCCGCAATCTCAATACGCCTGTCGATGTGGAGCATGAATTGAAGGATTCCGCGGATTTTACGGTTCCTGTTTTTCGTTTCCTGGGACGCACCATCGCGGGCATCGGACTACTGAGCCTGTTGCTTCTGTTTCGTGTTCCGTCCGGTCAAAGCATGTCGGTGATCTGGTTTGCTCTGCTGACATTTATGGTGGGCGGATCGTTATGGTTTGTGCGGGGAAGCGCGCAAGCGAAGGCGTCGGCGCTTTCTTCGTCCGGCACATCCGCGCCGGCGAACGCTGACTAATCATCCAATGGTTCGAATTGCACTTGTCGGATGCGGGGAGCACTCGGAGAGCGGGCACGCCGTGCCGTTGTCACGATATCAGCGGCAGCATCCGGAGAAGGTAGTTCTTGCGGCGGCATGCGATATCCAGATCGAGCGGTCGCGCTACTTTTGTGATAAGTACGGCTTCCGAAATTCGTATAGCAATCTCGATGAGATGTTGTCGCGGGAGAAGGTCGACGGCTGCGTTGCTGTGGTTCCGATGGGAAAAATCGCGGAAATCGGCGCGTATCTGATGGAGCGGCGGGTGCCATGCTCGATCGAGAAGCCGCTCGGGTCTTCCACCGAGGAAGTGAAACATTTGCTGGCGAGTGCCAAATCGACGGGAACGCCGAATATGGTTTCCGTGAATCGCCGATTCATGCCGTTCCTCAATCGAGCACTCGAGTGGATCAGAAATAAGGGAACCATCGAGTATGTACGCTGCACAATGTCGCGGCATGCGCGCAGTGAAGCGGAATTTATCTGGGCGACCGCCGTTCACGCGGTGGATACATTGCGTTACATCGCGGGTGAAATCCGGAGTCATCAGGCGCGCAATTTGAAATCCGGGCCGAATATGAACGGGCATGCTCTGGATTTTGTGTTCGAAAATAATGCGGTAGGCAGGGTTGACGTGCTGCCTACAACGGGGATGTTGGAAGAAAAGTATGAGCTGTTCGGAAACGGATTTTATGTCGCGGTCACGTGTCCATTCGGCGCGCGCCGCGGATGGGCGGCTTACGCCGATGGCGTACTGATCACGGAGGAATGGGCATCTGATGAACTGCCCGAAGATGTAATCAATGGTTGTTTCGACGAAACATCGTGCTTTATCGATTTGCTTCGTGCCGGCAAACCTCTCCGGCCGTCGATTGCAGATGTTGCGCCGTCGGTCGAACTCTGTATGTCAATCGCAGGAATATGATGAGAAGTCCTTCCGAACGGGCGTAAGTGGAAGCTAAACCCCCTTGCGCCAACCGCGGTCATTCGAATCCTTCAATTCGATTGTGATAGAGCCATCCGGATTCGTGGGTTGCTCACAGCACCATGCAATTGGTTTCTTTATGCCGGGGCGAATCTCCAACTGAGCTGACAAGTTCAACTTGCCAACGTAGCCCTTTGGCAGCAAGAAGGATGCCTGGCGAAGGCCGCCGCCGTGAGGATGTCCCGGGTCAAGTGTGCCGCGCAATTTGACGCCGCCATCGGGGCTGTCCAGATGAAGCCACAGAATGCCCGGTACTCCCGCGACGCCTCGATTGTTGACGCATACGAGCACCTCGAACGTGTCGTAGCGTTTCCGCTGCCAAACCCAAGATGGACGCAATCGATAACCTAAATCTGTGCGCAGACGCTCAAAACCACGGGGGTATTTCTCGTTGTAGCGCGCGAGGTTTTCCGATTCCGTCCACAGTGCCCAATAGTTTGCGCGCAAATCCAGCACGTGGAGCATGTAGTTTTCGAGAACGTTGATGCCGCCGGCGTCAGTGGAAAGTTTTTGGATGTCGTATTGCCGGAAATAGCCGTCTTCGAGAATAGCGGCAGTCCACGGTGGGCGGTTCGCGAGTTCATCGATCTGAATTGGCTCCTCGACGATGATGCTGTCGGAGCGGAGCCAAGCTCCGGCGCGCGTTGCCATATCAATAACGGCGCGGTTGCCCACATTGCTGATATCGGGTTGAGTATTCACTGCGAGCGGTGTCTTCTTCCATGCCTTCAGCTGGCGTGCTGTCATGCTGAGAGAAGTCTTTTCCGCCGTTGGATAGTCGGGGAATGGGCTGGGATAGTTGCTAGTGTGGCCTTCGCCCCAGAAGCCGTATTGCATGAGGTCGACCCATTCCAGGAGCGGATTACCGTCGAACTCAGCGGCGAGCAGATCCACAAGTTCCGCAAAGGCCTTCTGAAACTCAGGATGATCGTATCGAGGCTCACGGTATTGCGCGTCACCTTTGCCCGGGATGCGGCCAATGTTGACGAGGGGAATTCGACTTCGCAGAAAGGCAGGAAGCGCCACTTCCTCCGGCTGAAACGATGTGTTGGAGAG
>DATJWZ010000048.1:0-8508 GCA_035500795.1 Candidatus Eiseniibacteriota bacterium
GCCACCGATACATTCGAGGTGTTCCAGACGACCGAGGTGGTCAAGTCCTGGCTCGAACCGTCGCTGTAATTCCCGGTCGCTTTGAATTGCTGAGAGAGACCGAGCGGCACGGAGGCCATCTGGGGGGTGATCGAAATGGACTGGAGCTTCGGCGCAGCGCCGCCGCACCCGAACACCATCAGGACCATCGCTAGCCCGGTTAAGAGCAGCAGTAACGCCTTTAGTTTAAGGACAGTGTTCACTTGTAGCACTGTCGCAGGCCGCCACGGCGCCGTGCGAATCGTCGCGCCCACAGATGTAGCCTCCTCGGTCCCAAAACAATGGTTGGGCTGTCTTGGCTCTTTAGTTCCCAAAACATTCGAAACCCGTCTGCCGTCAAAAGTTGCGGCTTGCCGGCGCCGAAGCGGAGGCGCGCGTCGCCATGAAAATCACTGCCTGATCGCGCATGATCAAGCCCACTCTGGCCCCGAAAGGAGCTGGGCGTGCTGGAATTCGGCAGCCCTACGGCAATGGAACTCAACCGGGGCCCGAGGTGCGGGGTACTGGAGCCTAGAACTTCTGCGACAGTCCTCGATACTGACGGCAGTGTTCTCGAGGGGTATCTATGTCTATATCTATCCATATCTATCCATGCGAGGCGACTCGACCGCAGTCACATAAGGGGACTTGACGAGATCTGACCAAATTGCGGTCTGGAAAACACGAAAGCGTGGTTTTCTACGTTTTTCAACTTCCCAAACTGCCCGCAGTTCTTGTAAAACTGCATCTTAAAGCCCTGATTGGTCGCGCAGCTTATCAGGTCAGCATCCACGATGCCCCATTGCCAGATGTTGTGGATATCACGATACGGCCTTCTGTGCTGAGGATGAATAGCATCGAGGTCCCGAAAGTACGTCTTGTACGGCTCCTCATGCGGGGCAACTGGAACATTGCGGAAGTATTCATCTCGCCCAAGGTCGAGTAGCCTCGTAGTCGCAGATAGGTTTGTATACTGTTGGTTAAATATCAATAAGATATCAGAGACCCGGGCATACATCTGGAGGACCTCGTCCCAATTCGGTTTGACCTGATGGAGCAAGGTATCAAAGAAGAATACTCCATCGACCTTTCCAATCCTCTCAGGCATCAAAGGGTCCCCAAAGTTCCCCTGGATGATTCTTAGGCCGGGATGTGCCTTCTGCTTTTTTAGAACTCGAGGCGTGAGATCGGTATCAACCATAACTGCATTCTGGATATCGTGCCGTTCCATTGCATAAAAGGTGTAGCCGCCGTCGACGTTCCAGACGGCTCCCAAGTCGGCAAACGAACGCATATTCAGTCGTTGGCAGGCAAAGTCAATCAACTGCTTTTTGTCCGGATTAAGACGCGAGCTTGGCAGCAATCGATGTATTTTATTTCCTAGCGCACGGACTTTCCCTGTCATTAGAGTTCCTTTTCTGCGAACGCGACTGTTTGACTAGGCCTAGCCCAGGACAGCGCAGAAACAGTCCGCCGACGCGGATGCTCGTGGTGGACCCCAGGGCCCTCACGTGCCTAGTCGTCAATGTTCGTCGAGTCCAAATCGCTCCCTAAACTCGTCTCCTCTTCCAATCATTCTTATGAGTCCTTCGAGGTCTCGGTGTAGCCAAGCGGCCCAATAACCCAAACACGCCTTCAGGCGATCTCTGAGCCTTTTGGCGGCGAGGCCTTCGCTAAAGCTTCGTCGCGCCTCACCCCATCGTCCCAGCAGCAACAACTGCCGTCCCTTCCAAAACCATTGTTGCTTTCTCACATGGTCGAACGACTCCGCAATGTCCGGCACTTCATCGCCGCCCGTAAAACCAACTTCACCCTTGTGTCTGTCCAGAAATGCAATCACCCATCGGCTCCGCTCTCGTACCAGAGCCCAATCGTCACGTGTGCACGTGGTCGACTGCAGATGCTGGCGCCAATAACCCATTACCTTCGGGACGAAGAAGAACCGGCCGCGCAAAGTCAGTTCGAGAAAAGTGGGGTAATCGGTGCCCGGAAAGCGAGGGCTGCCTTGGAAGCCGCCAATTGCTTTAAGTGCACTAGAGCGAATGACGACTGAGCAAGGAAATGTGTAAAGGCCGCCATCGGGGCGAAGCATAAGTCGCGTTGCGGAGCCTACCGGTTCGTTAAAGAGTCCAGCGTGCGTGTACTGCTTCTGATACCAGTAGGGCGGTATGGTCCACTTCAACTTCTTGCCCGTAGGCGACGTCGGACACGCGAGGCCATAAGCCAAAACGACCTGCTGATCTTCGAAAGCTGGTACTAGAGTCTCCAGCTTGTCAGGAGGCCAAAAGTCATCCCCCTCTAAAATCGCGATCAACTCCCCACGGGCGGCAGCGAGAGCACGGTTGTAAGTTTCCGGCAATCTGAAAATGCCCACATTCTCCTGGCGCATGTATCGAATACGCCAATCGTTATAAGCGCGAACGACCTCGGGAGTCCGGTCGGTAGAACCGTCGTCGACGATGATTTGCTCCCAGTTTGGATAAGTCTGGGAGACCACGCTCTCGATGCAAGGCCCGATATATTCCCCGTGGTTGTAAGTGGGGGTTATGACTGTGACCAGAGGGCTGCTAATTTCGCTCTCCTCTTGACCTCAATTCAGGCTCCTTGCTCCCTCGACTTGCCACCCGCAGGGAATAAATAGCCCATTCTCCACCAGTTGCTCAATGTAGCACAATCCAGCGCTTCAAGACTATTGGAGGACGCTCCCGCTCGCTCCCGCTCCCCTCTCCTGCAATCAGTTTATGCGACCTTAACCAGATAAAATGCGGCCTGGTCGCCCTCGCTATGCGCATTCAGCCAATCTGCTCGCTTCTGGAACGACTTCATATCCGCGTCTAAAAACATGGACGTCGAAGGGGAGTGGGCGTACGACTGTTCCGCATGCAGCGGGATGTCGTGAAGGTATTGTTCACTCGCCCAGAACTGGAACTCGGTTGAATCGTAAACGACCTCCTTAATCGCGAAACCAGCGTCGCCCGCGAGAAGCTGCATGCTGGAGACGGAATGCAGAAAGAGGTGGCGTGGCGCATCAAGTTGTACCCAACACGCTCTATAGTGTCTCCAGGCGTATGACGAGACAGTGGGAATTCTAATCAAGCAGCAGCCTTTCTTGGAAAGAATTGCAGCAGAATGCTGTAGCGTCTCCAAAGGGTCTGGAAGATGTTCAAAGGAGTGGTGAAACATTATCAAATCCCACTCACCACTCATCTCCTGGAGTGAACGCTTCAGAATCCGCAAGCCGTTCGCGTATTGCCTGTTTCCCTCAATATAGGCGTCGATCCCCAGCACGTTCTTGAAGCCCGCATCTTTCAGCAGTTGCAGGAACTCGCCGCCGCCACATCCGACGTCCAATATCCTCGATTTCCACGAAAGGCCTACAGGCGCAAGCGGCCGCAGCTGGGGCTCAGGATAGTACCGAAAAATCATCCTGCCGAGCATTCCGCCGCCGCACGTTGCATAGGGTCCCGCTAGGCGCTTGGCGATCCTTTCCTTAAAGCCGACCGTTCTCGCCTCGAATCGCGCGAAGCTGTAGTAATCGGACGGATAGTATTTTGACAAATCGGCGGGAACTTCGAGGATTTGGACACATCCACATTGTGAGCACTCGAAATAATCAAATGCGTCCCGGTAGCCAAACATCATCTCGCGGGCACGGTACGCCTGGTTCGCGAAGGAATTACGGCAGATTCTGCACTCCATCCACAGCTCCTGGAGTGTAAATCGCTCCATCAGTCAGCATTTTCACCCGACGTCCGTCAATCACGCGACTTCCGCCAAAACACTCCCATTCCATCGATGTCGATAATGGGATCGTTGAGGCCCCGCTGCGACCGAAAATCTGTGACCGCCTGCTTGCAAGGGCCAAGATGATAGTCGTCGATGATGACAAACCCTCCGGGCGACAACTTGTCGTAGAGGAATTCCAGTGCCTGGGTCGTTGACTCGTACATATCGCCGTCGAGGCGTAAGACAGCAAGGCGATCGATGGGTGCGTTGGGCAGAGTGTCCTTGAACCATCCCTCTAAGAACTGCACTTGTCCATCCAAAAGACCATAGCGCCGGAAGTTCTCTTCCACCTTTGGGCGCGAGACAGCAAGATACTCCTGGTAGGTATGATGTATGTCCCCCTCGTCGGCAGGGTACGCCGCCCCGTCAGGCGGCGGCAGGCCGGCGAAGGAGTCTGCCAACCACACGATTCTCTTGGTGTCGCCATAGGCTCTCAGGATGGCTCGCATAAAAATACATGCTCCGCCCCGCCAAACCCCGGTCTCAATCAAGTCGCCCGGGATCCCGTCTCTGATCGTGGTCTCCACACAAAACTGAATGTTCTCAAGACGCCTCAAACCAATCATCGTATGCGCACGCACTGGCCAATAGTTCCCGTTCAAGGAAACATCTGCTAATTCGTTTTTTGACAATTGGCTGTAGTCACCGCGCCAAGGAATAGGGTAAGGTTCGACGAGGCGTATGTTCTTGCGACTCAAGAGCTTCTCTAAGAGAGCGATGCCGCGTCGCTTCCATGATTTCATGTCAGCCTTCGGGCGCCAAAACCTGTAAATCGCCAGGGGATCGTCCCAATGAATCTTGTCTGTTAGGGTGCGCTTCATCATGTCGAGGTACATCACTGCCGCCTCGTCTTGGCGGGCGCATCCAACTGCTGCGAGGCTTGTATCTTCGTTCATAAACGGCCCCGAGCTTACGCTCTATCACGAGCCACATTCTGCAAAATCATGCCTCCGGCCTCCTGGAAGCACCGGAACCGACTGCACAATCCGTGCGTGAGAGCAACTGCCAAAGCTACGATTGATGCTCTAGCCGCAAGCGTAAAAATTGCTCCCCCCAGTGAAACTGGGAGGAAAGATGAGACGAGAAAGCCCATAACCAGCGCCGGGGCGACGGGCCAGATTTGCACCACGATATCATGAATTCTAATTAGAAACTCGCGGCGCAAGAATGGCAGCAAGGCTGCAACTGCGCAGACGTACGCAACGAGCACGGCAACCGCGACCATTTCAATGCTTTTCGTTCGCAGCGCGAGCAACAGTAAGGATAATTCGACGGCTCCCCCCAATAAATTCGCGTACAGCATCACCCTGGTTTGTCCACGGATCATCACCCAATTGCCAGCCGGCGAGGCTATTGCCCTTAGAATTCCGTAAACGCAGAGAATCTCCAGGGGGAGTATCGCCGGCACCCATTTCTCGGTCCCTTTACCTAGAAACGTCACGAGGAACTGTCGTGCGTTCACCAGCAGAGTAGCATTGGCAACCACAGCGACGAATGCTGTTAGGTCGATAGTCTTAAGATACCACCGCCGTACCGCTGGGAGGTCATTTTGGATTGCGGAGAGCGTTGGAAGAAGGACATTGTTGACGGTATCCTGAAGAAGCACGCAAATGAAGCTCGCCCAGTTGAACGCAAGCGCGTAGTAGCCCAGCTGGGCGGTTCCTAATTTCGCGCCCACCAGGAAGTTATCTAAGTTGAGCAACAGGAAGACCAACGCGCCACTTCCAAACAAGGGTATCCCGAAACGCAAATACTCCTCCGCATCGTGCTTGTCGAGTCCCAGGGTTCCGGGGACTTTTCGTATCAGTTGTGCAGTGAGCCCGGCAGCCAGGGTTGCAGCGATATCGGCCGCGATGATCGCCCAATACCTCCACCCCTGCCAGATCAAGGTCACTACGAGCATGCAGCGGACGACAGCGCTCGCCACGCCAGGAAAAACCAAGGCGCGATAATTCATCTCGCGGGTCAACATCGTCGTCGAGAGAAATCCGATGGTGCTGACCAGAAAGTTCAACGCCAGCAGACGAATTACATTGGCTGTCTGTGGGTGCTCGAAAAAATGGTGCGCGAATGGAGCGAGAAAGTAAGCCGCAACGAAGGCGGCCGCACTCAGAATAATCTTCAGTGTGAAGGCTGTGGAAAGCCTGCGCTCATCAACCTTTGCATCGCTGATGACCGCGGCACCCACGCCCATATCACTGAAATGAGACAGAAAACCAATGATAACGTAAGCGAATCCCACAACACCGTAGTCTGCAGGACTGAGGTTCCTGGCTATCACCGAACTGCTTATAAACAGACACCCGAGTGTCGTCCCTTTCGTGACTCCCGTATAAAGAATGTTAGAGAATGTCCTGCCCTTGGAAACAGTCATGGAGTGTCGGCACGATAAATCTTAACATCATTATGTCTAAGAAAACTGATTCGCCCTCCTCCGCCTCCAGGTCCTGCTTTCGGGGTCACAACTGCTGATGACAGCACACTCTACCTTCCGTCTCTTCGGGAGCGCCAGCCGTCGAAAAGGACCTACTTCTTCACGGGCGCCGCTCGGTCAGCCTTGAGTTCCGCATAGGCGGTCGTTATCTGCGCGAGTGCCTGCTCGGCGTTTGGATTCGAGATATGTGCGCCGCCGAGATACTCCTTCGCCACGTCCAGGTGCTTCTGTACGGCGTCAAACACGCGCTCTCGCGGTTGTCCCCGGTCTTGTCCCTGAAAACCCGAAGCCTCCGCCAGACTTGGCTCCAGCTGATGGATATTGTGTATAGCAGCCTTCAGTGCGTTTTCCAGCCGGCTGGTGTCCCCCTTGACGTCAGGGGCCACCGTCATAAGATCCATGTAAGCACGGGCTAAGTGTTTCCACGCGTGATTCAGATCATCTGCCTGCTGACTCGTAAGTTTCACCGCCGACGCGGCCTTCTGGGGTGCGAATGGCTTCGCGGCTGAAGGACGTCCCCCGAACGAAAAGCCTACCAAACAAAGCGCACCGATTAGCGAACTAACAGACGTGAAAATCCTCATGGCTCTACCTCCTCGTGGCTTTTTCCCCCTTTGCGAAGTGCCCGCGACGGTCGAACGGCGCTCATAAACAGCGAACACCAAGTATACAGCGCGTCTGCCCAAGCGGACAACCTGATTTGAGCCGTGCACGGAGCTACTGTTGACAGAACTATCGCGCACTCAATCTGTGTTCGTGCGTGCCAGAGCCTTTCACTAGGACTCTCAATGGCTTCCCAGGGTACGTCCTCTGACGTCAATCGACTACCGCACAATCCCCTGCGCTTTACTGACACAGCAATCGCGCTCTTCGAGACGGCCGTCCCACTCAGTGAATCGTAGCCACTCAAGGCGTTATCCCTGAGAACTCGCTCGTAAGTGGGCTGACGCGTTCTGCCGTTCGGCGAGGTAGCGTCGCAGCCCATCCTCCCAAACTGGGACTTTATCCAGTCCCAACCTCTCCAGCCGCTGATTCCGGAGTACCGAATACGGCGGGCGCCGGGCGGGTGCGCCAAAGACTTCGGCGGTGACTGGCGTCAGATCAGCGTTGACACCGGCCAAGTCAAAAATCTTCCGAGCGAATTCAAACCACGTGCACGAGCCCCCGCTTGTAATGTGATAAAGCCCGTAAGCTTCGGTGCGGATCAGTTGGCTTACCGCTCGCGCCAGGTCCGCCGTGTAAGTTGGCGTCACAACCTGATCGTTCACCACGCGAATCGGCTTCCCTTGCGCGGCGAGGCGCAGCATCGTTTCCGGGAAGTTGCCGCCTTTTGACCTGCTTCCCCCCAGGCCATATAGGCCGCAAGTGCGAATCAGGAAATGCCTCTCCAGCGCAGCCGCCACCAGATACTCTCCGGCAAGCTTCGAAGCACCGTAAACGCTTAGGGGACCGGGCCGGTCAGTTTCCACGTAAGGTTCTCTCTTCTCGCCGGCGAACACGTAGTCCGTGCTGAAGTGCACCAGCGCGGCGCCCGTGCGGCGGCATTCCTGCGCCAGGCCCCGAACGGCGAAGGCATTTACCTGAAAGGCGCGTTCCATTTGAGTCTCGCAATCGTCCACACGATGAAACGCGGCCGTGTTGATCACCACATCCGGACGATGCTGCTCAAACGCCCGCCGAACCGCCTCCACGTCCGTAATTTCGATGTCCGCATGAGACAACGGGATGAGCGTCTGATCCTGCAGCACTTTGCGCAGGTCGCTGCCCAACTGGCCTTCAACTCCAATCAGCATTACCCTCATTCTTCTCTCCGTTCCTACTTCCGGCCAGCCCCTTGCTTGGTCGCTCGGCCCGGGTTAAGTTGGGATTGGGTATCTTACAAGAATGAGTGAACGCGGGCCACTGCAGGTTGTGCGAAATTGCTCAGCTTCTTGGGCCCGGGGGCGCTGTACTTGCTGTACTTAACGATCGATACCCGCGTTCGTGGGAATCATGCACTTGGCGGCTTGGCGCATCGGTGCGAATGTCAGCACCGCGATAAAAGGGAGGCAAAATCACCGGTCCGAGGGGAGCTGGTCTTGAGAGCCTCATCGGCGGGGACGCCGCGGGAACTCTATATCAAACTCATCAGACTCTATAGATTTTCACTCATGGATCAGTCCGAATTGGATCGCAGCCCGCCCTTGCATAAACCCTTGCCGACCAGGCAGGATCTATGCCCCCTGCTGGACGCTGAGCGGCTGACCAGATCAGTGGTGATAAGGCGATTT
>DATJWZ010000049.1:0-3178 GCA_035500795.1 Candidatus Eiseniibacteriota bacterium
GACACCTACGACTACGACGCCTTCGGCAATCTCATCCACTCCACTGGCACCACGCCTAACAATTACCTCTACTCCGGTGAACAGTTCGATCCCGACCTCGGCCTCTACTACAACCGCGCTCGATACCTCAACAGCAGCACCGGCCGGTTTTGGACCTCGGACGTCTTTGAAGGAACGGTGAGCGACCCCGGGAGCCAGCACAAATATCTATATTCGTATGCCAGTCCAGTCGACTATGCGGATCCTAGCGGAAAATCAGGGAACAGCATCTTTAACATTTTTGGGAACACTATCCAGAAGAAGATTTTTAAGGACTACGAAGATTGGGCGAGGTTGAACGGCCATGTTGGGTTCACCAACAAATCGATCAAAACCATCCTACGGCTACCTCCCGCCCCACGAGGTGATGATATCTACCGTCGTCCGGATATCGCTGACGTGACTGACACAATGATCTATGAAATTAAGCCGAAGATTGATGCAGCTGGTGCTTATGCGCAGATCGCAGACTACATCGCCCTAATTCTGGAGGAGAGCGGCCAGATTTGGGTGCCAGGGACGAGCTTTAGCGATCCCCAAACTATTCCCTTGTTCGGAGGGCTCTACGAGGCGATAGTTGAACCACCTTCGAATGGCGCAATTCTATACACGGTTGAGAGTAAGTCGCCGCTTGGGGTACCGATTGTTCCGATTCCTATTACACCTGATACCATCAGCGAAGAGGCGATAAAAGAGGAAGAACGAGTGGCGGTTGCCGCGGGTGAAGCAGAGATCGAGGAGGTATCCGCAACCGCCCCGCTTGTTTCCGGGATTTAGGACTGGGGATGGCATCAAAGGACCTGATGAATAGGCTTAGCAAGCGTCTCGAACCAATCCGAGAAGAGTTCGAGCTAAGCCTTTATCGAAAATCCCTGGAGCTGATTGAACCGCAATCAATCGATGACGGTTCGCTATTCTGGCGCCTTCCCAATCGTGGACTTCGGAATCTCCATAAGTTTTTTCTCGGAGACGTTGATGAGAGGCTACGTTTCTTCATCATAGCTCATGCCTGCCGAAACCATCGGGTTGCGACGCGCCTCGGTCAACCGGTGCTCGAAGGCGAGGAAATTCTGGAAGTTTTGAGGCGTTGCCGTAACCCAACAGTCTCGGACGTTACGGAGAGGGGATTTATCCCGCCTTCCACGCCGATACTTCCTCTCAATCGACGCCGTCTCAACACCGCGATTCGAACAAGACTAGGGACTCAATTTGAAGAAAAAGTGGATGTCTCAGAGCCAAATGAACGGTCGTACGAAAGTCACAGCGGACCTTGGCAGTTTGCGGCACTTATTGATACGAGAGGAGAGCACTCTCAGGTGCAACTAGAGTTTGAAATTTCCATGGGAATGGGCGACCTAACCCTTTCACGTCAACTTTCATTGCATAGCTTGTTTGGAGTCTGCGGTACGTCATGGGACCTCGCTCGGCCTGGTGAAGAGGGAAATGTTGCGGAGCTCGTCGGCGAATACTCCTTCTTTATGTTGGATTTGCTTGCCCCTATTCTGCGCAATCTCGATCCTGGGATCTTACCGGAAGAAGTGGCTCTCGCAGAAAAGGAATGGAAGGAATGGTTAACTGAAGTGCGAGCAAATCGCGGGGATCATCCTCGTCAAATTGACTAGAACAGCTGAATGATTTCCATTTTCCGCCAGCTTCTCGTTGCCTTACTGATAGCTGCGCTCTTGTTGCCAGCCGCCAGCGAATCTAAGGCTATCTCTGCCGGTCGAGCCACAGTTACCTACGACTACGACGCGTTCGGCAACCTCATCCACTCCACCGGCACGACGCCCAACAACTACCTCTTCGCCGGCGAACAATTCGACCCCGACCTCGGCATGTACTACGACCGTGCCCGCTATCTGAATACCAGCACCGGCAGATTTTGGAGCATGGATAGCGTCGACGGCAATTCATCAGAACCGGCGTCTCTTCACAAGTATCTTTATACGGGAAATGATCCGGTTAACCGCTCTGATCCCTCCGGCCACGATTTCGACATTGGCTCTACGTTGACGAGCGCTTACATCTCCGTTTCTTTGACCATCGGCTCGTACCCAACCGCTGTTGCTGCCTTTCAGTTTGCAAGTGCCGCGCTGACCTTGGGGTTGTTCGCGACAGACGAAGATTTTAGGGCGGTGTATGTGGCGTCCGGCGGTAATCCGGCGCAAGCACTCGCGACAGAGTTTTCGACTCTACTGGACGAGGCCGGTCCCACTATCGCAAAAGATGTAGTTCAGGATGCTGCAACAACTGACCTTTCTGTTGGTGCAAAGTTCGCTCGCACGGATGTCGTCAAGCCAGGCGAACGATTCGTGCGAGTTGCAGCTACGCCACAGAGTTTAAGGTTTAGCTTCAAATCGCCTGGAGGGGCAACGGCTGGTACGTATGCTTTTCCGGAGGACGTCTTTCAAAAGATCGGCCAGGACCCAGCGGCACTGAAGGACTATGGCGACTTGCCCGGAGCACCACCAGTTTACTACCGGGTCTTTGAGCCGCCACCAGGAACAACAATTCAGAGGGGCATAGTTCCAGGTGGACAGTATGGTGGTCGAGGGGGAGTACCTGAAGTATTCTTCCCGGAGGACTTCTAAGATGACGGCTCCGGGTGTGAAATTCGACCTACCGGGGAACTTGGCGGATAAGGTTGCTGCATTCCCCGAAGCTAGTTACGGTGTTAGTCTGGTGACGCTGATTCTGAAAAACGGGAAGCGCATACCACACGTTCACGTTGCGTGGGGATCCCAAGTCATCAAGGCGACTCAGCCGGATGACGATGCCGAACTGTCCAGGCTGGACCCTCTAGACATCGCCGATGTGCTCTCGGAACCCTGAGCGCTCTCTATATGCTCAAGTCGGAGCAGAGCCATGCCTGGCGGCATGGGGAGGGGGTAGACACGCCACCTCTCGGTATCAAAGGCGTTTCCGAATTCGCATTCCGGGCATTCGTCGACTTGCCATCCATGCCGCGAGAATTTTTGCATGAAGTCGACGACGAAAAACGAGGGGCCATTTAGGGGCCAATAAGGATTCCTTTGCGTTCCTGATTGTTCCTTTTCAATGTCTCCGCGTTCCTCACTGTTTCCGCTAACTCCTTGAAATTCTGTTCGGCGTTGTTTTCGATCCCCACCGCCCCTACCAA
>DATJWZ010000050.1:0-8287 GCA_035500795.1 Candidatus Eiseniibacteriota bacterium
CAGTTACAAAAAGAGAACTGACACGCCAAAAAGGGCGTGCCAGTTTTTGTGTCAGTGGGGATTTTTTCAAACCTTTGGGATTGCTGGCCGGAGCGGGCCGGCGTAAAACTGTTCGTGCTGGACGCAGCGGCAAAGCCTTACCACACCAGACATAGCGGCATGACGCAGTTGGCCAGCACGTAGAACGTAACCGAACTGGACTCGATTCAACGTAGCGGCGACACGGCAACTACTCAACGCGGCACGCAACACTCAAGGCGGCCTTTCGGGGCCGCCTTTTTATTTGGAGCACGCGACGCGGCCAGCCTTCCAGACGCGGACCCGCCATCTGTTCGCCGGGCGAGCACATGGCAAGCGGCGTTGCTTCCATCGCGGCCTCGGGGAGCGGCGGCAATTCTTGACGTGGATTTTGGCGCGAGGCCAACTCTCAAACGTGCGGCGGCACCATGGGCAGTTCGGTTGCATTTTTGTGTGCCCCTTGTCCTTGACCTCAATCTAAGCCGGGGGGTAGCTTGGCAATCGTTGTAAAGCGAGATGCCAAGCTGAGACAATATGTTCTAGCCGCGCTCATCGCGTTGCTCTCGACCGGATGCGCGAATGCTCAGGCCAAAAAAACCGCCGCCCCGTTCTTGGTGGACTCACTCCCCGTCTACTATCAGACTTGGGAAGAGGGCGAGAAGAAAACTTGCGGCACTTACAACGCCGTCCACATTCTTTCCTGTGATGAAACGATGGAGTGGGCCGGGTCATTCACGGAACTTCTGAAAAAGTGCGCTCTGGAAAGCCCGCCGGAGACAACGCACGCGGAGCGCGTGCATATTGTTTTGATGGTAGAAGCGGAGCGCGCGAAAAAGTTTGACGCCGTGTTCTCGAAAAACCCTTGGCCGGGTCCTGACCGTGAGCGCAACGGCTGGGAATGCAGCAAGGTCTCCGGCAAGGTAAGTTGCAAGCCCGATTAGAGCAAGTTTCTTCGCCGTAACGAACGCATCCTCGTTGTCGCCAGAAAGTCTCCGTGATTTTTGAGCGCGTCCTCGACGCCCGCCGCGTTTAGCGCGTTGACGTTCGCGGTGTAATGAAAGTGAACGGGCCGCGAGTCGCCCATCGGTGTCGAGTTCTGGATTTTCTCGGAGATGTGCACGGGCAAAGCCATTTCTTTCGCGTGCAAGAGAGCAACGCCGGTTGACGGCACGATCCCGCCCTTCTCATGATGTACACAGACGAAACACAGCGGCCGCCCTTCTCGGCCGCGATCCGTTGCAGGCAAGCTCATGCGCGCGACGCGTGCGCAGAAGGGACACCAGTGTCCCTTTTGTACCTGATTTGGCGTGGCGCTCCATGTGTGCCCCGCCGAGCAGCGCCACTGCAATTTAGAAGAGCCGTTCTGATAACTCTTGGAAAGACACATTCCGCGATGTGCCGCCGCCAACTTCTTCATGTGTTCGAGCGTCAAGCGACGGACACCGGCGCAATCCGGACACCAGGTTCCTTTCCGAATGCTCGAAGGAACGGCGTTCCATTGATGCCCCGCCGTACATTGCCACAGCAGCGCTGTCGCGGCATTGCGATAAAGCGAGGAAAGGCAACACCCGCCCCGCTCCCGCGCTAGAGAAATCATTGCCGAAAGAGATAGCTTCTTCATGACAATGCTTGGCCCCAACGGATGCAGTCGAGGGAGCGAAACCCTGAGAGGCGGAAAAAGCCCTGAGGGTTTCGCCTCCCGCAGAGGTCAGAAGTGGAAGCCGAGTTCGGCCGTCAAAGCGCGGGGTGTGACGTAGTGAGTCCCGCTAAACGTAGAAAGGAAGTTGTAGACGGCGGTTCTATCCGCAACGTTGATCGCGGTAAACCGCACACTCCATCGGTACCGGTCGCCGTGGAAAAGGTTGTCGTGTCCGACGGCCAGGTCGAATAGGTTGCGGCCACCGACGCGCGGAGGATTGTGGTCATCATCTTCTTTACCCGGACTCGGGATCTGCAGGAGAGTGGACCCGTACTGCGATGCCGGGCAGAGATTGGGACCCAAACTGGAGCTGATGGGCGTCGTGGGCGTCGCGCGGATCGTCCCGCAAAACAAACCGGCTTCATATTGCTGGTCGGGAGAAATGATCGAGGCATCGACCACCGAATCGCTGCCAAGCGGACCGTTCGCGCAGTTGCCTCCCGCGCACGGAACTGGACCTGCGACGAGGCCGCTGTCGTAGCGCCAATTGAAACCGATCCACGGGCCGCGCTTTGCAAACTGATATTGCACGTGCGCCGTCAGATTGAATTTCTCATCGTGGTCGATACGGAATGGGGAAAAACTCCCCGGCGTGATGGGAACAGCGCCGACGCCGCCAATCTGCGGGGTGAAGAATCGCGCGGCCACGCTGGACATGACGACCAGGGCCGTGAAGCCGTGATAGTTCGGGACGTTCGCGCGAATAGCGTAGCCAGGGATCTTCGAATTGTTCCAGGCAATGGGAAACGTGACCGGCGTCGCGCCGAGGATGCTGAAGTCGTAGGCGTTATGCGTGTACTTCCAGAGGTACTCACCGTCGACGACCAGGAATTTTCCAAAGGCTTGCTGCAGTCCGGCATGAAATTCGTTGCGGTAGCCGGCCGGTAGTGTGCTCGCGGCGGTACTCACGGCTCCAGTATTCGGGTCCGTGCAGCCTTCACCCAGAGACGCAAAAAGGTTGGCGACAACCGCGTCTTGGCAACCTCGGCTCGAGAGCACGAGATTTTCGTTGAACGGGCTTTCGAGCGTTCGCGCATAGGAAACACGAAGGACCGTATTCGTTTGTTTGATGTTGTAGGCGATACCGAGACGCGGTTCGGCTTGAGACTGGGCGCTGAATCCGTTGTAGATGTCCCCGCGAATCCCCAGGTTGAACGACCAGTTCTTCACGGAAATCGTGTCCTGGACATACATGGCCAGCTGTTTGATATCGCCGTGCCCGTGGAACAAGTGCGTGGCGCTAGACGAGCCGCTGCATCCGTCCGCCGCCGACGGCGTCGGTCGTGTGAGGTCGATGCAACCGAGGATCGGTATGAAACTGGGATTGGCAACGAATGGTGCCGGATAGAGTGCCGGATTCGTCGACGTCGCGGTACCGCACTGACCGGGATCGTTGAGACCGGGATTCCCGACGAACACCGGAACGCCCACCGCATCGAGACAAGGCGCATTGAGCGTCGGATCAACGATGCCAAAGTGGTCATTTTCCGTGAGGAACGTCTGTTCGTAAACGATGCCCGCTTTCACGTTGTGAATGCCTTTGACATACGAAATGCTTGAACGCGCCCCTGCATTGGTGAGTGTCCGATCCTGCGCCAGCGTTTCCTGTTGAAGGTCGGAAGGCCCAAGGTCGGCGAAGGGATCGGCACTCGGGTAGTAGTTGTAGGCGTCACGGCGAACAAAACCTCCCAGCGTGAAAACGGCGTTAGGGCCGATCAGGTGATTCCACGTTGGGGCGATATTAAAGGTTCCAATCTTCGAACGCTGATCGGTCGGACCGACGACGTTGCCGAGAGGGTCGAGTCCGTTGTTCGCCACAACTACGCCATTCCATGGCGATGCGAACTGGGCATCAAAGGAATTGGGTGTCTGGAACCAGGAGCGTGTATAGCTGAAGTTCAAATGCAGCGAGTCGGCAGTTGAGAATTGATAGTCCACCCGGTCGAACACGTTTTCTTCGTTGCCCTTGTCATGCATAACCCCAAACTCCGGTGGATCCAAGAACCGGCCGCTGTTGAGCCCGCCCACGGCGATAAAGTTGCCCCACTTTTCGCCACCGTATGCCAGATCGAATCCCAAATTCGAAGTGCCAAAACTTCCGTAACTGGCCGTTACACTGCCGTGAGGGGTGGTTTGTCCCTGTCCGGAACGCGTCGTCACGTTGACGATAAGGCTCGTCTTGTCCCCGTACTCAGCAGGCGGTGCTCCGGAGATCACTTCAAGTGACTGTACCGACTCAAGCGGGATCTGGTTCGAGAACACCTTGCTCTGTTGGTCGGTGATCGGTTGGCCGTCCAGTGAAAAGGAATTCTCAGCGTGATCGCCGAGTCCGTGGAAAAGGCCGTTCGAATCAGCCGCAACCCCCGGAGTCGACAGAGTCACGAGGGAACTCAACGAAGACGATTGACTCTCCAGCGGAAGTTTCTCGAAAAGTCCGCGGTCCACGTCGGTGTGAAACGTGGAATCGTTTTCCACCAGATCGCCACCCGTGGCCTCGACCGTAACGCTCGTCGCGGAAGCGGAGCCAACTTTCAGACTGATCGCTGCGGTGACTGGCACACTCGATCGGACGTCGACATCCTGCGTGAAGGAGGCAAAGCCGTCTTTCGTCACAACGAGATGATAGGTATTGAACGGAACGTTGGTGAATCGAAATGTGCCATCGCTGCCGGTAGTTACGATCCGGCTGTATCCGCTGACCGCATACGAGATTTCGACGGTCGCCCCCCCCACGACTCCACCAGACGGATCTTTCACTACACCTTCTATTGAACCCGAGTTGCCTACCTGCGCTCGGCTGGGAATGGCGTAAAACAGAAAACTGAAACCAAAGACGAAAAGCAGAAGCTTTCGAAAAACCATTTGAATTTTTCCTCCGAGACGCCCGATTCGAGCGACATGTGGTAGCTGTTGTTGGAAGGACCGCCCCAAAAGCAATGACGGTTGCGCCGCCTTCGCAGAAAGGTAAGCGCAGATAAAACTCAATCAGAAGAAGTATTTTCGATTAGGCGGCGGGAGGAGCGCGGGATGGAGCGTCGTGCGGAAAAAGCTCTTGATGAATCGTTACGAGGAGCGGCCGGACATAACCCGTTGCGAGGAGCGGGCTCGACAGCGTTACGATTTGAGCTGCCGGCGCTGCCCCGACGTGCGCCGCTTGGCAGATCGGGCACGCCGCCTCATCGTGCCCGTTCGCGTGCGAGTGCGTCTGCGCCTGGGTCACGAACAAAATCAACAGCACGGCCAGGGTAAACGCGAACACCCTTCCCCAAGAAATGCTCGTATTTTGCCGACGACTCATTTTACAGCTATACACTACCCCAATACCGGATTGGACGCTACAGCCTTTCTGCGGTGAGCAACGCCCAACGGTGCCCTCCTCCCTACGTGTTCTGCCTGGCTCTCCCCACTCGCGCTCGCTTGGATATCGTTTTCCATCGGCTTCGTTTCCGCACATTCACGCATTTCGGGCACCAGCCTCCCTGCTTGATTGTTCCCGGTTGGGCGGACCATTCGTGTCCGGCGGCACACCGCCAGCGGAGAGGAGTGGACTTATTCGTGTAACGGCCTGCCAGACACTGTCCTCCCCTCCGAGCCGCCAATTCCTGAAATTCCTCAAGCGTGAGTCGCTGGTTCCTGGCACAATCCGGGCACCACGAGCCTTGCCGGATAGAATCCGGCCTCGCGGACCAGCGATGGCCTTTGGAGCACTGCCAGAGGAGTTTCGTCTTCGCGTTCCGATATTCCTCGGATAAGCAATGGCCCCCTCGTTTGCGGGCAAGCCGTTCCATGCTGTCGAGGGAACCGCGAACCCGGAACCTGCGTCGCAGCCCGTAGCACTTGAGGCACCACGTTCCCCGTTTGTGTCCTCGGGTTTTCACGTTGCTGGATACGGCTTTCCATCGATGCCCTCGCTTGCATTCCCAGAGCAGGGACGTGTGATTGTTAACGTAAGTGTGAGATAGGCAGCGGCCTCCGCGCTTCCTCGCCAGCCTTCGCATCGATGCAAGTTCCAACCGTCGATTCCGTGCGCACCAGGGACACCAGCTTCCGTTTCGGATGGAAGCTGCCGACGCGTTCCACCGATGCCCTCGTTCGCATTTCCAGGAAAGAAGAGATCCAATATTGACGTACTCCTCGGATAAACAATGCCCCCCTCGATTCTTCGCGATCGTCACCATAGCATGTAGGGACAAGCGAGCGACGTGTGCGCAATGCGGGCACCATCGGCCGGCCTTCACGAGACCTGGAGCCGCCTCCCATTCGTGTCCATTCGCGCAGCGCCATTGCAATTTGGTCTGGCTGTTTACGTAGCGTTCGGAGAGACAACAGCCCCCGCGGTCTCTCGCCAACGACTGCATCTCTTGGAGCGTGAGTGGGTGCCTCTTCGCACAAAATGGACACCAGCTCCCTCTCTTTACGTTTTCTGCACGTGCGTTCCACTCATGGCCGAATCTGCATCTCCATCGAAGACGGGACCGGGAATTGCGATAACACACGGCAAGGCAAAGCCCGCCGCGACGCTGCGCCAGTCGGCGCATCAGTGCAAGGGAAAGTCGCCGCATGTTTCAAGTCCGCATTTCGGCCTTTATCGAGACGTCCATGAATCGCGCTGCGTCCAATGAACTGTTTTCTGAGGGGTTCCCGCCGCACGCAGATCGGAATTCGATCCAACAAAACGGTTCGATCGCGCGCACACTGCCTTCGCAAATCGCCGCGCGATGATTGAAAGTGGGCACACGCCCGCTTGAGCGGCTGTGTTAGGTAAGATCGGAACGAGACCGCAACGGCGGATCCGTAAGAATGAATCCTCGACCGATTCGCGCGCCCCGCTAATATGAGCAGGGTGGAGCGCGGGAAGGACAGTCTAGACAGAAAAGGGTTTGGGGAATGACCACAACGAATGACGAAATGTAATCTGTGCTGGAAAATGGTGCCAAGACCAACAGAAATCCGCCTGCCGTCGCCAGATCGAAGCTGGCCATTTTACAAACATGGCAGGTACCTGCATTTTCGCTGTTTGCGTGGGAGTGGCTGACCGCTTGAGTGAGGAAGACCCCGAAGACCAACACGAGGCCCAGCCCGAGCGCGCGGAACATCAGAGGCTTGGTGATTGGCGAAGTATCCATAGAGATTTCACACCCTGCCGATTAATAAAGGCTTAGGGCTTTGCGCAATCGCTTCCGTGCCTTGTGCAACTGGGATTTGGAGTTTCCTACCGAACATCCGAGCAACTTTGCGATCTCGTTGTGTTCGTATCCTTCGACGTCGTGGAGAATCAACATCTCTTTATAGCCAGTCAGTAACCCGGCAATCGCAGCCTCCAGGTTGATGCGGTCGAACAAGCCACTCAACCATCGATCCGCCACGCCGATTTCGCGTTCCGGAGTTTCGTCCGGGCCGTCAAGAACCTCCAGAGATTGCATCGGCAGTTTCTTTTTTCGGAAACTCACAAAGACAACGTTGGCACTCAGTCGATAAAGCCACGAGGAAAAAGCCGCTTCGCCCCGGAATGTGTGAATCTTCCGGAAAAGTTGCAGAAACACTTCCTGTGCAAAGTCCTCGGCTTCCACCGGGTCATGCAGGAGATGCAAACAGAGGGAATAGACGCGTCGTGCGTGAAACCTATAGATTCGCTCGAAAGCTTCCGCATCGCCCGCTTGCGCCCGGCAGATCATGGGGTCCAAGAACGAGCCCTGAGGTTCCCGAAGCGTCCTTCGCGAGCCTATTGCTTCGCGGGGAGTCTCGAACGAAGACTGTTCAGTAATGATCATTACGCCCCTTTCCCTCGGATAGACCTTCGACTACCTTCGCGCGTAGATTGAGGTGGCTATTCTGAACTCAGCCAAGCGTCGCGTCCGCTTTTTGCCCACGCTATGCTCGGCGCTAACGCACACGGGTACCGGCCTTCATGTCCCAATGAAGCGGTTCGGCAAACATCTTCAGCGGTGATTCGGGCAGTTCTCCCACGGTCACGCCGTATTTCCAATCGGGCGGACAGATCGCGACGAACCGCGCATACCCGCCCGTACCTCCCTGAAGTTTCGGAAACCCAATCGCCACGAGAGCTCCCTTCTCCGGGACTTCATCAAGATTCGCGACTCCTTCCGCTTGCGTGTAGCCGTTGCGCAACAACCAGGCTTCTCCTTCGAGTGTCGGTGTCGTGTCCGTGTCCAGTGCTTCGTGCCCGTGAAAGAGAATCTTCCGCTCGAGATGAAGAAATTTTAGCGCCGGCAAGGTAACCCCTGGAAATTCCTTTCTTGTTGCCAGGTCCGGATTGGGCCAGCCCTTCGACCAGTCCGAACGGATGAAAACCACCGAACCCTCCGGGATCTGGCCATTGCGCTGCTCCCAAGCCTGAATATCATCGACAGTCATTTGATAGCCCGGATTCTTCGCCACCTTGTCTTGAATGGGAATCACTACCAACGGACGAATGGTATAGGTTGCCGGCAACTCATCGATTGCCGGATAGTACGGATTCCAGTGAGCCGGTGGGTCAAGTTGTGTCCCAAGCTGGTCCGTCGACAGATCGTAGTGTGTGGCTTCGAATCCATCTTTTTCGTAGGTGTA
>DATJWZ010000051.1:0-17327 GCA_035500795.1 Candidatus Eiseniibacteriota bacterium
CGCGTCGCTATGCTGCTCACCGACCAGCACACCATCCGCGACGTAATCCTGTTCCCACTCTTACGTCCTGAAAAAGCTTCCGCGCCAGACGCCGAAGCGGTCGAGAAGACTTAGGCCGCAAGACAATACCTGTGCTGCCTGAGTGGATTTTTGATTCGTGCTTCAGCCAAGGGTCGCGACTGAAGTTGAGATAAGCAACGGCGAATATTGATGATTCACCGGTCTACGGACTGCTAGGACTGATTTCCGGGTTCTTGCTTCCACCGCCGCCTCCAAAGCAATGGATGACGAGGCATAGCAGAAGTCCACCGCCGCCGGCGGCCCCGACTGCAATCCATTTGGGGCTAAGTCCGCTGCCTCCGGCACCGTTCGGAGATGCAGGCGCGCCACAAATTTCTGTTTCCTCGTAATCCCTTTCTTCTCCCTCATGGACGGAGGCGTGTTCAGAAGCTTCATTCCCAGCTGTGGGTTTTCCTAACTTCTGTTCGTGTTCGACGTTCACATCTTTCTTCCGCGCATTCACCTGGGCCGTGCCGCTCAGATCGCTGACGATGTATTCGGTCCACTCGTTCGATACCGGTATGACGCGAATGCAATTTACGTGCACTTTGAACGCATTACTGGTGACGACGGATACAACTCCGTGATCCAGTTCAAAGAAGTCATTTTGGAATTTGCCTACGGTCTCAGGGGCGAGGAGAACAGTGGATCCCTGAAGACTCAAGTTGGCAGAAGATCCCGGCTTCGTTTCAACCAAGTCTCCCGGAAAGACTGCCGTCGAATCATGCGCTTCGTAGCCGTTTATCCAGACGCCGCCTTCGGAGTGAAGAATCGCTCCTCCAGACTGCTGGGGGAGACCTTGGCCCAGCAGGACTCCCGGCACCGTCAACAGCAGAAGAAGACACACGTAAATGCGCACAGTGACCGGCATCCCCGAACTGGCTCGATTAGATATTCAGAGAAATCGTAGCTGGGGAGCCGGATGCCGTCTATTAGCTGTCTGGATGCGTCGCGCCAACGGTGTGCGCGTAAACAACCGTCCTTTGTCAGGGACTTTTCTATTAGGTAAAACTTTGTAAATCATGCACTTGCGGTGCATGGGACACGGTAGAGTAGAGTTGAGGGCATGCCAAAGAAAATTCCAGTTTTGGTGCTTGCAGGCATATTCGCGTACGGTTTGACCAACTTTGTACCAAAGTCGTTGGCGCAGACCGCAGAGGGTACGCCGTCATCTATCGCCAAACGAATCGGCACCGTGAAATCCGTGTCGGGCAATACCTTAACTCTGGGACAGAGTGCGGGCCCGGACGTCACAGTCACGGTGCAGTCGACCGCGCGTATGCTTCGCCTCGCACCGGGTGAAAAGGATCTAAAGAACGCCACCCCCATTCAGGTTCAGGACATTCAAGCCGGAGATACGGTCCGCGTGCGTGGTACGGCCTCACCCGATGGGACTTCATTCAACGCGCTGGAAGTCATCGTCATTACCAAGGCGGCCGTTGCGGCCGTGAGCGATCAGATCAAGCAGGATTGGCAGAAGCGCGGAGTCGGAGGGCGTGTCGAGTCCGTCGATGCTGCAGACGGGAACGTAAACTTGGTAATCCCCAGTTTGTCAGGGAAGAAAACGCTGATAGTGCACACGACTCCCGGCACCGTCATTTACCGGTATGCAGCCGATTCACCGAAACCAGAAGATGCGAAGAAGAGTTCACTGCAGGAGATTCAACCGGGAGATCAGTTGCGGGCGCGTGGGAATCGGAATGCCGAAGGAAGCGAAATCACCGCCGAGGAAATCTTCGCCGGAAGCTTCCCGCAGTTCGCGGCCACAGTGAAATCTGTGGATGCAAGTGCGGGCATCGTCACCGTTCAGGATTTGGCGAGCAAAAAGACGATAGAAGTGAAGGTCACTGGCGATTCGCAGGTTCGAAAGATCCCCGCCGAGATGGCGCAGATGTTCGCTATGCGCTTGAAGGGATTCATGCCGGCCGGAGCGCCCGGGGCCGGCGGACAGCGATCGAATGGAACGCCGCCCGCAGGTGGTCAGGCAGGGTCTTCACCCGCGGGAAATGGCGGAAACGGAGCGATGGGTGGAGGTGGAGGGCGACAGAGTGGCCCTCCGGACCTGCAGAGAATCATTAGCAGGCTTCCGTCTTCGAGCCTGGCGGATTTGAAACTGCAGAAAGGAGATGCTGTGATCATCCTTGCAACGGAGGGAACCGCATCAAGCGCTCATACCGCGATCACCTTGTTGAGTGGCGTCGAACCGATTTTGCAGGCGGCTCCGAGCGCAGGCCAGGCCATGATGCTGACGCCGTGGAATTTGGGCGGAGGGGCTCCTGGCGGAGACGCTTCGCAATAGTGGGCAGAATCTCCTAATAATTTCGGCATTCATAGGTTTATAGGGACGGAAGGGATCATGAAGGTTGAGAAGTGGATTTTTATTTGGGTCATAGCATTTGCGTTTGGAGGTTCAGCTTTTCTACCGGCGCAGACACCGGGGGCAGCGCTCCGTGGACAAGTTACGGATCCGTCGGGAGCTGCCATTCCCGGCGCGAGCGTCATTATCACTCCGGCAAGCGGTACCCCGATCGTGACTCAGAGCAACGGCCAAGGCCTGTACGAGTTTAAGAATGTGGCTCCCGGGAAGTACACCCTCACTGTCTCCGCCAGCGGATTCACCTTGTACGAGAACGATAACGTTACAGTGGCAGACCAACCTCTACGGCTTAACGTTTCGCTCAATATCGAAGTGGAAACGCAGAAGGTGCAAGTCTCCGAGAATGCGCCCACCGTCGATGTGAACCCGACAAATAACGCCGGCGCGATCACGATTTCTGGGAAAGAGTTGGAAGCGCTGCCTGACGATCCTGATGAATTGGAGTCCGACCTGCAAGCTCTTGCGGGACCATCTGCGGGCCCGAACGGCGGCCAGATGTACATCGATGGATTCACTGCGGGACAGCTTCCGCCCAAATCGTCGATTCGGGAGATCCGGATCAACCAGAATCCATTTTCATCTGAATACGACAAGCTGGGTTATGGCCGGATCGAGATCTTCACCAAGCCTGGTACGGATAAGTTTCACGGGCAATTTTTTGTGCAAGGAAATAGTTCGGCATTCAACTCCAACAATCCCTTCGCGGGTACAGACATTCCCTCCTACTACACCACCCAATACAGCGGGAACGTGGGCGGACCCTTAGGAAAGTCAGCGTCATTTTTCGTCAACGCTGAGCGGCGCAACATCAACGATCTGGCGATCGTCAATGCCCAAGTGTTGGACGACAATCTGAATCCGACGACCACTATCGAGAACGTGCCGAATCCCCGCGGCCGAACCAATATCAGTCCGCGTCTCGATTATGCGATTTCAAAGAACAATACATTGACCGCTCGTTACCAATTCTTCCGTGACACGGAAGATAACAACGGCGTGGGACAGTTCAACCTTGCGTCACAAGGCTACAACTCGACATCCGACGAACATACGTTTCAAATTGGCGATACGCAGGTTTACGGATCGAAGATTGTCAACGAAACTCGATTCCAATATCTGAGAGAACGGGACACTCAGAATGCACTCAGCACCGATCCAACGATCAATGTGCGCGGCGCATTTGGAGGCGGCGGCAACAATCAGGGAACGATTGTCGATCATACCGACAACTACGAGTTCCAGAACTACACATCGTTAATCCACGGAAATCACACGTTGAAATTTGGCGCGAGAGTACGAGCTCTTACTGATTCGAACTACTCCACTTCAAGTTTCAATGGCACGTTTACATTTTCCTCGTTAGGGAGCAGCACGGACGATAGGACGGATTTGAACTGCCACACGCCGGGCGATCCCAATTTCGTGCCCATGTCGACGCCATGCCCTGTTTCCTACTACAACGCCCAACTTGCGCTGCAAAATCACGGAACGCCCTACGCGACGCAGTTGTCGATCATAACGGGCATGCCGGAGACCGACATCACCAGTTACGATGCCGGCCTCTATGTGCAAGATGACTGGCGAGTGCGTCCGAATATCACATTGAGCACCGGCCTGCGATTCGAAACGCAAGGATACATTCATGATCGCGCGGACTGGGCGCCGCGGTTCGGTTTTGCATGGGGCGTAGGCGGCAGGAACGCCGCTCCGAAAGTCGTGGTTCGCGGCGGCTTTGGTATGTTCTACGACCGCTTCCAGGCAGAGCAGATCCTGCAGGTGGAACGGGTCAACGGTGTGGTCCAGCAACAATATGTGATTAACAATCCAATGTGCTATCCGGTGGCTGCAAATTGTTCACTTGCGGGTGCGGTGTCGATTCCGACTGTTTATGAAGTGAGCCCGAGACTCCATTCGCCTTATACCTTGCAGTCCGCGCTTAGCGTTGAGCGGCAAGTCACGAAATCGGCGACGGTGTCGGTGACATACCTGAACTCACGCGGGTTTGATCAGTTTGTCACCATCAACGCCAATGCCCCTTTGCCCGGAAGCACAATTCGTCCTGATCCGACGCGAGGGAATGTCTACGAGTACACATCCGAAGCTGTCTTCCGACAAAATCAACTGATTGCAAATGGCAATGTCCGCATAGGGTCGAAGTTGCAGCTCTTTGGGTTCTATACCTTGAACTATGCCAACAGCAACGCCTCCGGAGTTTCGAACTTCGCATCGAATTCGTACAATCTCAGCCAGGATTATGGGCGCGCATCGTTCGATGTTCGGCACAGGATATTCCTCGGGGGCAGCCTGGCATTGCCGTACATGATGCGCCTGAGTCCATTCTTTGTCGCAAGCACGGGATCTCCGTTTAACATCACGGCACCCAATGATGTAAATGGCGATTCCATTTTCAACGACCGTCCTGGCTTCGTCTCGCACGCCACCTGTCCAACGAATGTGAACACGCTTCCTTCTACGATATGGTGTACATCACTCGGATCTTTTGACGCGGCTGGGGCTTCGGCGGGCGCACCCTTGCTCCCCATTAACTATGCACAGGGTCCAGCTCACGTTTCTCTCAATCTGCGTTTCACGAAGACGATTGGTTTTGGCTCGAAGGTGAAGTCGTCCGGGCCAAATCCAGGCGGAGGCCCTGGCGGGGGCGGTCACCAGCACGGCGGAGGTCCGAGAGGCCCTCTGTTTGGTGGAGGTCCCATGATGAGCGGGCCGAGTTCCGATCGCCGGTACAATCTCACCTTAGGCGCAGGCGTACGAAACGTTTTCAATAAAGTGAACCTGGGAAATCCGAGCGGTGTTCTGGGTTCACCGTATTTTGACCAGCCAAACGGTCTGCAGGGAGGGCCCTTCTCTACCGGTGCCGCCGTCCGCCGCATCGACTTGCAGGCGACGTTCACCTTCTAACCGTCCTGACAGAGGTTCCGCGCCTCAGGTATGCTGAGTAGTGGGGACGCAGCCGGGTAAGTCCGCAGTGCAGGCTCGAGAACGATTGTCTTTTTCTCCTATCAACAGGCGAAAATTCATTCAGGTGAGTGGTGCGGGTCTTGTCGGCGCCTTGGGCGCCGACGCTTTTCTGATTGAGCCCAACCTTCCGAAGGTGGTTCGCAAAGAGATCCACCTGCAGCGTTGGCCTGCTCGGATGGAAGGCTTCACCATCGCCTTGTTAAGCGACTTCCATTACGACTCAGTTTTCTCCGTTCACCCCATTCGAAGTTCGATCCATACGGTCAACGCTCTGAATCCCGACTTAATCGCGCTTACGGGAGACTTCGTTACCGAGCCAGCCGTAGGGAATCCGGAATTAGGTGCAGCCGCTGCAGAGCCTTGTGCCGATCTTTTGTCTCAGCTCAAAGCGCCGCACGGATTATGGGCGGTATTGGGCAATCATGATTTGTCTACCAATGCGAGCAGAGTGAGCAGTGCACTGACGGGCAAGGGAATCCAATTGCTGACGAATCGCTCGATTCCGGTGGAAAGAGAGGGAGGGCGATTCTGGCTTACGGGGGTGGATGATGTTCTCGACGGCAGACCCGATCTCGAGGCTGCGCTGCACGTCGTACCATCCAACGAGCCGGCTGTGCTGCTGGCTCACGAGCCCGATTACGCCGACGATGCTGCCGGATACCCCGTTGATCTTCAACTCTCCGGACACTCGCACGGCGGCCAGGTGAGGTTTCCCTTCGTGCCACCTTTATTCTTGCCAGAATTGGGGAAGAAGTACGTGTGGGGGCTCTACAAGATCGGCCAGTTAACGCTCTATACCAACGCGGGGATTGGGACGGTCCGAATAGCGGCCCGGTTCAATTGCCCTCCGGAGATTACGCTGCTTACTCTGCGGCGGGCGCCGGTCTGACCTCGCTCGGCCTAGCATTATTGCCATATGTCAGACATTAATAATCGTCCGCAAGTTACTGTTGACAAAACAATTGGTGAACCGTACCTTGTTTTGTCGTTATTTGGTGGATCTTGTAGCTGATGGTGTTTTGAGGCGAGCAAGGAATCGTATGTTGCGGTGCAACTGGTCCGCAGTTTTTCTTCTAATAGGCTGCCACGGGTTGGCGGCGAGCATCACCGCTCCGGTGCCACAGGATCCGATTACGCTGGAGCAGCGTGAACATCAAGTATCGCGTACTCTGCGCCGCGCTTCCCAGTATGTTGACGTTCCGCATGTCAGTTCACGCCCGGCTTGCGCGAATGTTCAACCGCCGGAAGCGCTCACCACGCCAAACCCTCCCATCACCTCGAACGCGGATAACCGGAACGTTAAAGTGAGCTTCATCATAGGTACCGACGGCCGTGTACACAGCCCACTGATACTCGAGAGCGCGGGTATTGCGGGCGATCGGCGTGTATTGCAGACCGTTCGCACATGGAGATACAGACCCGCAACCTGCAACGGTGTACCAACAGAGACAGAGGGTAAGATCGTCTTTTCCAGCCGCTAGCGTTTGCCACTGAGCTAAAATTCCTGCAGCGGGTATTCCATTCGTGCCAAACAAAAGCGACAAAAAACCAAGTCTGCCGGCACAACCGGCAGAGTCCTCGACAGGCAATTCAGATCTGGATGAATTCTTCCGCAGCTTGAAAGATGGCAATTTGAGTCACCCAGACGGTTCCGACCCGATCGCCGCGGCGATGGATGCCGCGCAGAAATTCGCAGCCGAACAGGATGCCGAAGTCGCGGCTAAAGGATTCAGTCGTGATCTTGCGGGTGATTCCTCCGGTATTGCCTGCAAAGTCTGCGGTCACCGAAACCGCGAAGGAAACAAGTTCTGCGGTTCATGCGGGAGTGCTCTCAGTACGGCGGACAAGTCTAGTTCGCGAGTCGAATCGCTACAGATCCATCCGCCGAGCTTTCTTGCATCAGACCCGTATGAGGATCCGGTGAACCGTCCTGCGACCACGCGTCCGACTGGAAATGAGACACATCACTACCATCACCATTATCACCATCATTATTTTCAGGGAACTCAAGAGGGGGCTTCTCCACGCGTGGCAGAGCCGATGCGGGACCCGGCGCGGGAAGAGAAGATTCGATCGACAACCATGGCATTGCGCGGCGATCTGAACCGCTCTGAAGCCGCGGTTCGCGCAATTACGCACGAGTGGGTTCTCGCCTGCAACACAAAACATCTCGACGACTTACTGGAATTGTATTTGCCGGATGCGCTGGTGATGAGATCGAATTATCCGCCGGTTCGTGGCGCGGCGGCGGTACGAGAATTTTTCTTCGGCGCGCTCGATGCAGGGCTCGGCGAAGTAGAAATTGAGCCGCTGCGGGTCGATGTTGCCGGAGACATGGCTTATGAGGGTGGCCGCTTCAAAGCGCTGATTCCGAGTTCGAGCGGCAAGCGGCGCGAGGAGCGCGGCAAATACCTTTGGGTCCTGCAGAAACAAACGAATGGCGAGTGGAGGGTTGCGGCCGATTGCTGGTCAAGCGATCTCACACTTGGGATGCTCGAGTCCGACGTTCCCGTCGGCGGCGTCGTTAAGACCAATCCGGGCAAGAAGTGAACCGTACCCTTTTCACGGTTTCAAGAACTTTCGATACCTGGGGTTGATCTCAGTCCAGATGTTTTCTAGGCGCCGACTCCTAACTTACCTAGATCCCCTCTGAGTTGTTCCAGTGTTTGCATTTCGATGCCATGTATTCCCATTCGCACGGCTGCTTCGACGTTGATCGAGCGATCATCGACGAAGCAGCATTCTTCAGCCGGTATCTGGGTTGTCTCGAGAGCGAGGCGGTAGATGTCGCTCTCGGGCTTGCGAAGACCGACGAAACACGAACTGAAGAATAGGCAAAAAGTATTTCGCAGGCCGAATTTCTCGATTCGATAGTAGTTTAATTCTCGAGATTCATTGTTGATCGTTCCCATCAGGTACCTGCCAGTGTCCGTCAGTGATTGAGCGAACTCCAGCATGCCGGGAAGAGGCTGGGAAAGCGACAGCATGAAGTCGCGAAACTCGTCGCGCAGGAACGAACGTTGCCGGTAGAAGATGGTCCGGTCAAGGTATTCGTCGAGGTTGATTTTGCCCCGCTCGAACGAAGATACGACCATTTCGTGGCGGTCGTGGAACTCTTTTGCATCGAGCTGGAAGCGCTCGAGAGCTTGCGCCCGCTGCGTATGGTCCCACGCGTTGGTGAGTAGAACACCTCCGACATCCCAAAATATTGCGCGAATCGCTGGCAAGCATCCCTCCCGGCTGAAATCAAGCTTTGAAAAGTTTAGACGAAGTTTGTGGCGCAGGTGTTTGATTGAAGCTGCCGGTTCTTCTCCAACGTCATACGTTGACTAGATTGCCTCCGCACCCTAACATGACCGATTGCATTTCTCTGGGGCAAATATGATCGGGCAGACCATCTCTCATTACCGAATCCTCGAAAAGCTGGGCGGGGGCGGAATGGGCATTGTTTACAAAGCTGAGGACACTGAGCTGGGAAGGTTTGTCGCCCTGAAGTTTCTGCCCGACGACCTCGCGAGAGATCCACAAGCCCTGGAACGATTTCGTCGCGAAGCGAAGGCAGCCTCGGCATTGAACCACCCCAACATTTGCACGATTTACGAGATCGGGAAGGCAGATGAGCGGTCGTTCATCGCTATGGAGTTTCTCGACGGCGCGACACTGAAGCACCGGATCGCGTCGCGGCCGATGGACAACGATACTTTACTTGCTTTGGCGATTGAAGTCGCCGATGCGCTCGATGCGGCGCACAGCAAGGGAATTGTGCACCGCGACATCAAGCCGGCGAACATTTTTGTGACCGAGCGGGGCCGCGCAAAGATTCTGGACTTTGGGTTGGCGAAGGTGGATGCTCCTCGGCCCGGTAGTGTTTCGGATAACACGATGACGCGCAGCATCGATGCGCATGAGCTGACGAGTCCAGGATCGACGATCGGCACCGTGGCGTACATGTCTCCCGAGCAAGCGCGAGCCAAGGAACTGGATGCGCGGACCGATTTGTTCTCCTTCGGGGCAGTCCTTTATGAAATGGCCACTGGGGCGCTGCCTTTCCGGGGAGATAGCACGGCGGAGATTTTCAAATCCATCCTGGATGCGGCGCCTGCGCCCGCGTTCCGCCTCAACCCGGACGTCCCGCCCGAACTGGAAAGGATTATCAATAAGGCGCTAGAGAAAGATCGAACTCTGCGTTATCAGAGCGCAGCTGAAATGCGCACGGATCTAGCTCGGCTCAAGCGGGATTTGGACTCGGGTAGGGTTTCTGCGGCGAGTTCGATTTCCTCTTCTGCGTCTTCAGGAGAGAAGGCGGCTACCGGAATGCGCAAGTTCATCGCGATTGGTGTCGTCTCGATGATTGTGATTGCGGTAGCGCTTGCCATAGCGTTCTTCGTTCGCAGCAAGTCGCAGGCCGCGAAGATCGATTCGATAGCGGTGTTGCCGTTCGTAAATGCGACCGGGGACGGCAGCAATGAATATTTGAGTGACGGGCTGACCGAAAGCCTGATCGATGCGCTCTCGCAATTGCCGCAACTCAAAGTGATGGCGCGCAGCACCGCGTTCCGCTTCAAGGCCAACCAGGAGGATCCGCAGAAGATTGGGCAGACGCTGCAGGTCAGCGCACTACTCATGGGGCGCCTGTCGCAACATGGCAACGAGGTGAGCGTGCAAGCGGACCTCGTGAATACATCCGACGGGTCGGAGCTCTGGGGCGCGCACTACGTGCGCAAAGCGGCCGATATCACCGAGGTGCAGAGCGATATCGCGCGCGACGTCGCCACCCGTTTGCGGCTTGGATCGAATGCGGCAGAAACGAAGCATTTGGGCAATGCAGGGACGTCTAACCCGGAGGCATACCGACTCTACCTGGAAGGCCGTCAGCTCTGGTATGGGCGAACGCCGGAAGGTCTGAAGAAGAGCATCGATCTATTTCAGCAGGCCATAGCGGCCGACCCGAATTATGCGCTTGCCTATGCCGGTTTGGCCGAGACCTATAATGTGATCCCAAGCTACAACGCTGGAGTCACTTCACGTCAGGCGAGTTTGTTGGCGGACCAGGCTACGCGAAAAGCGATCGAACTCGACGATTCGCTCCCGGAGTCTCATCTGGCTCGTGCTGACTCGCTGACATTCTCGTATCGGTGGAGCGAGGCCGAAAGAGAATTCAAGCGGGCTCTTGAATTGAACCCGAATAATGCAACTGTGCATTACTTCTACGCGTTCACGCTGCTACTGCCGCTGAAGCGTTTCGACGAGGCGTTCGCGCAATACCACATTGCGTTGTCGATGGATCCTCTCTCGCCGATCATGAACCTGAATCAGGCGACGATGCTGATGAATGCGCACCGGTATCCGGAAGCGCTGGCCGCATTCCAAAGGGTCACGCAGAGCGATCCCAACTTTCAGCCGACGCACTTCAAATTCTCGCAATACTACGCAGCAAACGGCGATTTCGCACATGCCGTGCCCGAGTTCCAGAAATTCTTCGGAGTTCCGGGATCATTCAGCCTGGATGCCAAAGGATATCGGGACGTGGGACAGGCACAATTCGCGAACAGACCAGAGACGATGATGTGGATGGCACTGGCAACCGCGCCGACGGGCGATAAGGACAAGGTTTTTGAATATCTGAATAAGGCATTTGCAGAGCAGGAAATTGAATTGGTTCTCTGCATTCGCTATCCCACGCTCGATCCTTTCCGCTCCGATCCTCGCTTCGTAGACCTTATCCGGCGCATGGGACTACCTGAATAAATGTATCGCAGGAGTGGCTGCTGGCCGCCGTAATCATGCCGATAGCGCTCAAGATTCGCCGCGATCTTTCACCGCAATAAAGTCACCCCGCTTTCTTCCCGTTTCTATCCGTTCTGCCCGCCGAGTTGCTGCTTTTTTACGGCCCGTGCCATGTTCAACTGCTCGATGGCCGACGACATGCTGTTCTGGGCATCCTTCGCGTAGTCCTTTAATAGATCATCAGTTTGGAGGGGTAGAACCTCGCCCAAACACTCCTCCAATCGTGCCACCAGTAGATCGATCAGTTGCAAGGTCCGGTCACCGTGCTGAACCGTAGGATCGTCGTTAGGAAATGCCATTCCCTGTGCCCTCCTTGGCAACGATAACATTGAGTCAAGCCTTAGGCTATGACATGCTTTGAGGGTTGACCCGTGGGTTCGATCCTAAAGAAATAACGCCTTGTGTGGAGCATTTGGTGAGCACGAAGATCCGCACGGAGCGGCGAGTTGCCGAGGAACTGATCAACGAGCTCAAACACGGCAAAGTGAGTTTTCTGCTGAAAGAGTTGAACCAGACAGTTGCCGAATTTTGAGAAATCAAGATAACAATGGAATGACATCGCTGCGTGTCGGCGAACCTCGCCAAAATTCCCAATGCGACACCTGAACATTTCCGGAAATTTCCGGCTTTTTGGATTCATATTTTTTACTCGCAAAGCCGGATAATTGCATCCAACCGGTCAGTTGTACAATCGTCAACATCTGGGGGAGTTCGATGAGTGAAGAAGAGGCACTGCGTCGTCCAATCCTGTGCGGATGGAAGCAGATCGCGAACTACCTCAGCATGGGAGTTCGTACGGTGCAGCGTCACGAGCGCCTGCTCAAGTTACCCATCTATCGGCCTGCGGGCAGATCCTGCTCGACTGTGCTTGCGTTTAAAGATGAACTGAATACTTGGGCGTCTCGTCAAAACAGCCCCCCGTCTTCTATTGCATATAGGTCTTTTCACCGCGCAGGCGCGGATTTCCTCCGTGTGGACTCCGAGATTGCCCTGACTCTGGCGAGCATCGCATTAGGCACGCGGGATCCTGAGAAGAGAACCCGCACGATCCAGAGCGCCCTCCGTGCCTACGAAGTGATCACGCGGCTGCGCCAAAATATCGCGTTCGACGAAAGCGAAGAGGCCAACCTGAACGCCAACCTGAAGCGCTTGAAAAACGATCTCCGAACCCTTGGTCAGGCCGTATAGTCAGCGACCAGCCACGCCTCCGCGGCTTGATACGCCCCGGCTTATCCTCGAAAATCAGTTGACGGTCAATTGCGACTCAATACTTGACGATCGCCGCGAATGACTTTGGATCCAGCGATGCTCCTCCAACCAGCGCGCCGTCGATGTCCTCTTGCGCCATGAGCGCCTTCACATTCTCGGGCTTGACTGATCCTCCGTAGAGAATTCGCAGCCCGTCCGCATAATCGGCGCCAAAGATCTCGGAAGCTTCCTTGCGGATCACGGCATGCGCCTCGGCTGCGATTTCCGGCGTCGCGGTCTTGCCCGTGCCAATCGCCCACACCGGCTCATAAGCGATCACCATCTTGGCAGCCTTCTTGGCCGACACCGCATGAAACGCCCGCACGCATTGCCGCCGCAGGACATCATCGGTCATGCCTGCCTCGCGCTCTTCCAGAACTTCGCCGACGCAACAAATGACGTTGAATCCAGCTTCCAATGCAGTCTTGAGTCGCAGATTCACGGTGTCATCGGTCTCGCCAAAATACTGCCGCCGTTCCGAGTGGCCGATGATCACATGGTTAACACCAATGGCAGACAACTGGCCAACCGAGGTCTCCCCGGTGAATGCTCCTTCTTCCTTCCAGTGCACATTCTGCGCGCCGATCGCGACATTTGATCCCTTCGCCGCATCCAGGGCCGCCGGAAGATTCACGAACGATGGGCACACGACGATCTCGTCGCGGTCGTGTCCAGAAACCATCGGCAGAAACTCGCGGAAGAAGTCGCGAGTCTGATCGGGAGTCTTGTACATCTTCCAGTTGGCCGCCATCACCTTTTTTCTCATGAGTCCGCCTTTTCGATATGAATTGAAGAATCAGTTCTGCTGAGTTTTTCCGCGGCACGCTCAAAGGCTCGCGCCGTCGAAACGTCAAAGAGAACAAAACGGCACTGCTTGACGTGCTTAGCCCTCGTCAGTGCATCCACAGTTGCAGTAAGCGCGATCGGAGCCGCTTCATCGACGGGGTATCCGTACGCACCGGTGGAAATTGCAGGGAAAGCCAAGGAAGTGAGGCCATGTTCATCGGCAACCCGGATCGACTCGTGATGACAACTCGCCAGCGTCTCACTCTCGCGATGGTTCCCGTCGCGAAAAACCGGCCCGACAGTGTGGATGACGTGTTTTGCGCGAAGGTTTCCGCCGGTTGTAATCACCGCATTTCCAGCCGCCAACCGGCCGATATTGCCTGCAATCCTGCGGCATTCGTCCAGTATGGCCGGCCCTCCCGCGCGATGAATCGCACCATCCACGCCACCACCGCCCAGCAGCGAAGAGTTTGCCGCATTCACGATCGCATCGGTGGTTTCCGCAGTGATGTCAGCGGGGCCGACGATGTCGATAATCTTGCCGTCGTTGAGCAGGAGTCGCATTACGGAGCGCAGCGAAGAGCATCAGCGGTCACTAGGTACTTAATACTATTTCTTCTCCGTCAGCGCCTCGACTCCCGGCAACTTTTGTCCTTCCAGGAATTCCAGCGACGCCCCGCCGCCGGTCGAGATGTGCGTGATCTTGTCGGCCACGTTCGCCGCCTTCACCGCCGCGACTGAATCGCCGCCGCCCACAATCGAAGTCGCTCCACCATTATCAGCCACCGCGTGCGCGACCTTGAACGTGCCCTTCGAGAATCCCGGGACTTCAAACACTCCCATCGGACCGTTCCAAACAATCGTGCGCGCGTCAGAAATCGCGTCCGAGAAAAGCTCAATCGTCTTGGGACCGATATCCAGCGCCATCTTGTCGGCCGGAATCGGCTGGCCTTCGCCAATCTGCTGGACGACCGCATTCGGCTCGGGCTTCATCGCCACCACGTGATCGACTGGCAACAGCAGCTTCACGTTGCGCTTCTTTGCGTCTTCGAGAAGCTTCCTGGCAAGGTCGATCTTGTCCGCTTCAAGCAGCGACTTGCCGATCTCCTGGCCTTGCGCCTTAAGAAAGGTGTAGGCCATTCCGCCTCCGATGATCAGCACATTCACCTTGGTCAGGAGATTCTCGATCACGCCGATTTTGTCGCTCACCTTGGCGCCGCCCAGGATCGCGACGAAGGGTTCTTCCGGATTCTCTAGCGCCTTCCCGAGATATTTCAGTTCCTTCTCCATCAGCAGGCCCGCCGCACACTGTTTCATGAACTTGGTGATGCCCTCGGTCGAAGCGTGGGCGCGGTGCGCCGAACCGAACGCATCGTTCACGTAATATTCAGCGAGATTCGCCAATTGCCGCGCAAACCCGGGATCGTTCGCTTCTTCTTCTACATGGAAACGCAGATTCTCCAGCAGCAGCGTCTGGCCTTTTTCAAGCTGCGTGGCGACTTCCTCCGCTTCGGGTCCAACGCAATCCGGACAAAAGCCGACGTTCTCGCCGCGTGCCAGTTCTTTATCGAGCAGCATGCGCAGCCGCTCCGCGACTGGCTTCAAACTCATCTTCGGATTCGGTTTGCCCTTCGGACGTCCCAGGTGTGACGCAAGAATCAGGCGCGCCCCGTGCCGCAATGCATATTCAATCGTCGGCAAGGTCTCGCGGATGCGGGTATCGTCCATGACGCGGCCGTCATCGAGTGGCACATTGAAGTCGACGCGCATGAACACACGATTGCCATCAAGCGGCAGATCACGAATGGAAAGCTTGGACATGGCTGGGGTCCTCTTTCAGAAATTTGGAAGGTAGCGCCGGCGTCCCGCCGGCTGTCGGGGCGGCGTCTCGCCGCCCCATCACGACAGCCACCAAGCGCGCAGAGCTACGCGGTTACAGGCCCTTTGCCGCGATGTAGTTGATCAGGTCCTTTACGCGGCAGGAGTATCCCCACTCGTTGTCGTACCAGGAGATCACCTTTACGCAGTTGCCGCCAACCACCATCGTCGAAGGCGCATCCACGATCGAAGAACGCGAGTCGCCCTTGAAATCCGACGATACCAATTCGTGCTCTTCGTATCCCAGATAGCCCTTCAGCGGCCCGGATTCCGACGCCTTCTTCAGCGCCGCATTCACTTCTTCTTTTGTGGTCTTCTTCTCGACCCACACCACAAAGTCGACGACCGAAACGTTCGGCGTCGGCACGCGCATCGAGAATCCATCGACCTTGCCGCCCAGTTCCGGAATCACCAGCTTCAAGGCCTTCGCCGCGCCGGTGGATGTCGGAATCATGTTCAGAGCAGCCGCGCGGGCGCGCCGCAGGTCCTTGTGCGGAAAATCGAGAATCACCTGATCGTTGGTGTAGGAGTGAATCGTCGTCATCGTTCCGCAAACGATCTTGAACTCGTCATTGATGACCTTCGCCACCGGTGCCAGGCAGTTCGTGGTGCACGAGGCGTTCGAAATGATGTTGTGCTTCGCATGATCGTACTTCTCATGATTCACGCCCAACACGACGGTGACATCTTCATTCTTTGCCGGAGCCGAGATGATGACCTTCTTCACCGACCCGTGCAGATGCTTCTTGGCATCGTCGGCATTGGTGAACTTCCCGGTCGACTCGATCACAACCTGCGCGCCCACCGACTCCCAAGGCAGCGCTGCCGGATCTTTCTCTTTGAAAACTTTAATGGTTTTGCCATCGACGGTGATGCTGTCGGGCCCGGCCGATACCTGGTTCGAAAGGTTGCCAAGCACGGAGTCGTACTTCAACAGGTGGGCCAGAGTTTTTGGTTCGGTGAGATCGTTGACCGCAACGAACTCGAGATTTGGATCCTTCAACGCCGCGCGGAATACGTTGCGCCCGATGCGTCCGAATCCATTGATACCTACTTTGATTGCCATTTCTCCTCCATGAATTTATGAGGGCGTAAACAGACGTGGTTGACGCTCATTTGGTAAACCCATGATGTTAACAGGTAAGGGGAAGCAGGGTAAATGTGGGCACCATTACTTCGGGACGAACGTGATTTCACTCATCGGAACGCTGTGTGCCGTGTCATTGACAAAGCCTGCTGAGACGTGGCGCTACATGAAATGTGAACACGGCGTGACAAAACGCAGCTTCTTGCACATTGACACACAGCAGGAACTGGAAAATAATCTCGCAACCGAATCGCGGTTTTCCCTGTGCGATTCCAGGGCTTAGTCTTGGGTATTCGGTTTCTGCCTCCTTCGCCAGCGATGATTATCGAGCGCCCGCACGTTAGTCATTCGACTCCCGTGCAGGAACAAGTGATGGACGTGAACATGAAGAACACAAGAAGCGCGAGGGCAGCTTGCTGGGCAGCCATCCTATTTGTGCTCTCCGCAACGTTATTGTCCGCGCAAACGTTTAAGACTTTGGTGGACTTCAATGGCCCGGATGGAGCAGATCCTGCCGGATCCTTAGTTCAAGGTCTGGACGGGAATCTCTACGGAACAACATATTCCGGCGGCCCATACGGGAAAGACGATTTCGGCACAATATTCAGGATCAACGCCAGCGGTGAGAGGAGCGGGAGCTACGACTTCTGTCCTCAACCCCAAAATGGTTGCGTCGACGGCGACGGTCCATACAGTGGACTGGTTCTCGGCACCGACGGAAATTTCTACGGGACCGCAGTATACGGTGGTTTTACCGGTGTGGGAACAATCTTCAAACTAAGTGGCCAAGGTGCAGTGACTACACTGTACAGCTTCTGCCCCGGAGGCCTTCCGCATTGCATCGACGGCATGAACCCGCACTTCGGCCTAATCCAGGGCGCGGATGGCAACTTTTACGGAACAACTGAAACCGGTGGGGCCAACTGTTTTAACAGCCTTTCCGATGGTTGCGGTACGGTTTTTCGGGTTACGCCGACTGGCGAAATGACGACACTCTACAGCTTCTGCTCTCAAAGTAACTGTACTGACGGCTTGTATCCAGATGGCGGACTAGTACAAGGAGCGGATGGAAACTTTTACGGAACCACAATGTCGGGAGGTACTGATAAGGACCTCGGGCTAGGT
>DATJWZ010000052.1:0-30404 GCA_035500795.1 Candidatus Eiseniibacteriota bacterium
CCGCGATTCGACAACTGGCGGTTGAATCCATCCGCATAACCGACAGGCAAGACTGCGACATTCGCCGGCGCCCTGGTTACGTACGTTGCGTTGTAGCCCAGAGCATGATTGGCTTCGAAATTTCGCAGCGAAAGAATTCGCGTCTTCCAGGTCAGAATGGGTTTGACGGGCAAGCGAAGCGTACCACCGCTCACCTCACGTCCCGCGCGTTGAAAAGGCAAATAGTAGCCATACAACGCGACCCCAGGACGCACCATCGTGTTCCATGTCTCGCGCCGCGAAATCACTGCGCCAGTGTTGGCGACGTGGACGAACTGCGGCTGCAATCCAGCATCGTGCAACATCCGGCGAGCCACTTCGAAGTTGCGCTGCTGCTCCGCGACTGAAGGAGCATCCATAATCTCGGAAGACGCGAGATGCGTCGAGAGGCCTTCCACTTTGAGATGTTTCGCAACACGCAGGGCTTCCAACACAGTCGGAAGCTGCTCGACTGTCACACCTAATCGACCCATGCCGGTATCGACTTTCAAGTGAACCGGATGCTGTGACACTGCAAGGCTGGCTGCAGCTTTGTCGAGCGATTCAATCTGCCAAGGTTCCCACACGGTCGGCGTCAAATGCAGACGAACAATCTCATTCTCTTCGCCGCGCCAGAACCCAGTCATCAGTAGAATGTTCGCCCGAATGTCCGCATCGCGAAGCGGGATCGCTTCATCCAGCGAAGTCACGCCGAGCCAGCGAGCGCCTTCGGCCTCCAAAGCCCGCGAACATTCAAGGGCTCCGTGCCCGTACGCATCGGCTTTCACTACGGCGCAGACAGTCACATTGGAACCGACGTGCTTCTGAACAGTACGAAAATTCTGTCGAAGCGTGGTTAGCGAAACATCCGCCCACGTGGGACGCGTCGCCGCCCGGCTTAGGATTTCTACAGTGGTTGCCACTTCCGCGATTATAGCGGGAGCACTCACAACCCTCAGGTTACGCTGGGGCTACTCCCGCCAATTCCGTCATGCTGTGGGCCCCCACGTCTCGCCGCTTCGCGAGAAGTCGGATAATCGTCCGTCGCCGCTGAAACATTTCCGCGCACAGCCGAGAGATCCCTTTTAGTTCCCCAGAATGAAGTTCACGGTAATCTGTGTCTCCACTTCAATTGCTTCACCATTGAGAATGTAGGGCCGATAGCGCCACTGGCTCACAGCCTGAACCGCCGCCTGCACGAGCATCGGATGGCCTGAAATCAGCTTCAAATTCTCCATGGCCCCGTCCTTGCCTATCACGGCGGCCAATATCACTGATCCCTGAATCCGCGCCGCCCTTGCTAATGGTGGATAAATAGGTTGCACTCTTCGGATCAAGCTTCCTTCCAGGATGCTAGATGTCCTGAATTGGCGCTTGATCGTGGGCGGCTGCGGAGCTGGCGGCTGAAGGTTTGCCAACGAACTTCGGATCGAGTTCCACACTCCATTTCTTGCGCCCACAGGTCCGGTACTGCCAATAACTCCAAGGTCGTTATCGTAACTCACTTGCGGAGGAGCCTCTGTCTCATTGATGATCCTGACCCGATCCGGAATCGATGACGGAGCAACCAAGATATTGTTTGAGACATTGCTCTGAGGGACCGTAGCGGATCGCTCGGGACGAACAGGCGGCGCAGCCGGCGGCGGGGGCGCTCCCCACGAAACCGGCGTCGTTATGCGCGGAATGAGCGGCACGCCCACCGTCGTCAGCACCGGAATCATCAGCAGCAGTCCAAGGACGACTGCCTGCAATCCAAACGAAGTTAGTGTCGCCCAACCACGGCGACCGCGATGGGCCCAGGAAGTCTCCAACAAGCTGTCAGCAAACATGGTGTCCTCCCAGCGATTAAATCTGCTTGCTGCTATGGACACCGGCCATCAGGCCATTAGAGCCGCAGCTTGAAATAAAAATGGCCGCGTTTTCACGCGGCCATTTGGAACTTTTCCGACAATCGAGGTGTCAGGATTCCATCTATTTGGGAGTTTCAGTCTTCGGTGCAGCGGGCTTCGCTGCGCCAGTTCCGGTCGACGGTCTCGGAGCTGCCGGTTTCGCCGTTCCAGCACCGCTGGCTGCGGGCGCCGCAACGCCAGACTGAACGTTGTACGCTTCAACGACATTCTTCGTGATGTCGACAGCATCCGGATTCCACCAGAGTACCGGACTCTGTGGCCACGGCTTCGAAGTGTCAACGATCATCGTGTAGCCGTTCTCCTGAGCATATTTCACAACGAGCGGAGCCATTTTTTGCAGGATGCGGCTCGCAATGTCCTGTTGCTGATTGCCGATCTCTTCCTGGGCGTCCTGGACGGAGCGATCGAAGGTCTTTTGCTTGCTCTCGATCTGCTTGCGGAGCGTAGCCAGGGCGTCTTCGTTCAGCTTGTCCTGCTGAGTGCTGAGCTGCTTCTTCAGCCCTTCCAGTTCGTCATTCGAATTCTTGAGCTCTGCCTGCTTCGGCTCGTACTTCTTCTGAAGCGCCTGCATATCACGCTGGCCTTCGTTGCTACCGAAGATGGCATCCTGGATGTTGATGGTTCCCACCTTGCCGGGAACGGGTGCAGTGGTTGTGGGCGTCGTTGATGCCGGAGTCGCAGAAGAGGCAACGGGACTCGACGGTGTGGCGGCGCTGCCGGTTTGGGCTAGTGCGGAGAAGGTGAATGTCGCCGCTACCGCCAGAAGAACACGCAGAAACTTGCTTTTCATTGGGTCGCTTGAACTCCTTGGAACATGGTTCCGGAATGAACTTCGAAAATTCGCTCTCAAATCGCTTCAGTCACGCTGGGCCGCACTGAATGAGGTCCCCGCTGCGCTAGCGGCCGCCATCGGAAAGGCGCTGGAATCTTCCAGTCGTCGCACGCCAGGCAAACGGACTAGCCGTCCACTCCCTCGATCACTGACTTTTTGGCGTGGATCGTAACAATTATAGTGATCTCACTCTAGCCGCGTCAATCGTGCTTAGAACGTCGTCGCCACCGTAAATCGGAACGTCTTTCGCGGTTCTCGCAACAGGAAAGTTGGCGAGAACAAGTTCACCGCCTGCTTGAACGTATAGTCTCCAGCAGCTCCTGCCGGGAACATCGACCGGGTCACCGGGATTGGCGGCACTGCTTGCTGATCCAGCCGGACGGGGTTGTAGGCCCAATAGATCCGGAATGGCGCATTGATCACCGGCAAGAACATCTGCAGCTCCAAACCAGTAGAAACACGGGGTTTCCAGTTCGTAAAACCCAGCACTTGTAACTCGTTCGAGGGCGTCGGATTCAGCACGTGGCCGCCAACGCAGTTGAAACCAGCATCGAGTTGCGGACACCCGAATGGCGTACTGATGACCTGGTCGTACTGCACTTGGGCGATCTGCAGCTGTGAGCGGCGGATGATCGGGTCGATACCGGTGTCGATGAAGGGAACGATTGCGACCGGCCCAGCAACGTAGTAGCGGTATTCCAGGTTGCTCCACGCGCTTAAATCACCGCCTGGGAACACGATCTGATCGACCGGAATCGGCACAGTCCAATTCCCCAGACGCGGATTCGCAGGATCCTTTGGTACCGGAGTTCCATCTGGATTCGTCAGAGTGACCACATTCGAACTGGGCAGATACGCCACGGGCGAGATTGAACGAATGTCAAATCCGCGGACGTCATTCTCGCCGCCCATATAAAAACGCTGGAAAGGCGGCGCGACTAGCCCACCAAATCCACTGATATACATCGCGTTCGCCGTGAACCCGATTGTGTTCTTGCCCTTTTGTACCGGATGGAAACGCTTATACTGCACGATCGGGCGAATGGAACGTACGGTACCTCCCAGTCCGGCCAACTCCGCTCCTACTGTGAGCTGATGCCCTCGGTGCGGCGATATCCCACTGTCCAGCGTGTTGAACGAGAAGTTGGGGAAGATTTTGCTGGTGATGATGCCATTGACGGCATTCGGCCCCGAAATACCTCGGAACGCAATGAAATCAAACAGGCTCTTCGACGCTGTGCTGAGAGGAAGCAGAGTCGACCGGTCCAGCGAGTAAGTGATTCCTACTCTCTTGAACGACCGGCGTAGTGGATAGCTCAACGACGTAGTGAAGCCCACGCTCGATTGTGAGTAGTTCTGCAGGTTCTGCAAAACAGCGGACGAAAAATTCAGCTCCTGCCCGCTAAAAATCGAAAGCTGCCGCGCCTGGTTGTAATTGATCTTGTTGCCAAACACCGTGAAGCCGAATTGCAAGGGCCGGTCGAACATATACGGCTGGGTGTAGCCAAACATGACGCTACGCGCCAGGTTTCCCAGGCTGATTTGCACTTGCAGTGTTTCGCCGCGCCCTAAAAAGTTGTTTGTCGAATAATTCAGGCCGATGAATGCGCCCTCAAGTCCGCTCACACCGCCGTTCAGTCCGATGGCATTTTTGCCTTTTTCATGAACATGCAATGTGAGGTCGACTTGCCCGTTTTTCTCGTCGAGTTTCTTGTCCGTCACGTTTGGATCATCGGCCTTCAGCTGATCGAAGTACGAAAGCTGATTCAGACGTAGCAAGCTGAGTTCCCACAAATGAGAGTTGTAAACCCCGCCCTCTTCCAGCGCCAATTCACGGCGAATGACCTTATCGCGAGTCGTCGTGTTTCCCACGAACTCGATGCGTCGGACGTAAAACTGCTTTCCTTCGTCGATATCAATTTCCAGGTAAGCGAGCTTCTTGTCATCGTCGAACGTTGTCGAGGGAACTCCCGTGTAGTTGATGTATCCGAACTCGCCATACGCCTTCCGCAAATTCTCCAAACCTTTTGCGATCTTCTCTCGGCTAAAAATGTCTCCATCTTTCAGTGGGAACATCGATCGCAACGCGGCGATATTCGAGATAGCCTTGTTGTTCTTGAAACTGATCTTGCCAAGCCGATACTTGTCACCTTCCTCAATCGGCATGGTGATGTCGACGGCCTTGCCCGGTCCCGACTGGATCAATGGGATGTGGAAACCCTGGTGTCCCGTGTCGTGAATGTTAGTTTTGGGATCACCGACTCCTGCTTTGAAGTAGCCCCTATTCTGATACTCGGCACGCACGCGCTCCGTGTCTTCTTCCAGCTTCGTCGCGTCATAGGTCTTCGCGAACAGGTTTTCGAGGAATATCGAGTGCGGTATGCCGATTGGCCGCAAGTTCTTCATCGCTCCACGAAGAATGCGGCTCTTGATCGCGTGATTCCCCTGGAACTTGATCTTGCCGACCTTGACCTTGGGCCCTTCCTTCACCACAAAGACGATACCGACGGCGGCCGGCGGAATCTGCCGAACCTCGGTGCGAAGCGTGGCAAACTGCCTCCCGTGCTCCGAGAGCAGTTGCTTAATAGAGTTTTCCGCTTTTTTGATTCGCGTTGGATCGTACTGGCTCTCAACTACCAGGCCCACTTTGTCTTGCTTGAACCGATCTAAGACGTCGCTGTTCGAGACGGAACTCAATCCCACGTACTCGATCGTACGAATTGTCGGCTTTTCTTTGACCTGGACGATGATCCGCCAGCCCTTCGGCGTCTGTTCCCGCAGGAACTTGATGTCTTCAAAATATCCGGTGTTCCAGAGTGAGTTGAAATCGCGCTCGAGTGCCGCCTGGTCGTAAATGTCCCCAGCCTTTGTAAAGATGCGGGACTTGATGGTCTCGGCCGGAATGCGGCGGTTTCCCTGAACATTGATTTCGGAGATAACGTCGGTCTGCGCAGAGGCCGGGTTTGCCGCTCCTAGAACCAGCAGGATCAGGGCGAGAAGGAACCCGCAGGTACTTCCAATTCTCCCCCAAAACCGTTGAAATGAAAGAGATGGCCCACATTGAGTCCGCCAAAAACGCGGCCCTTGGGGCACGACAGGGTTCTCCGGATGAAAGCGAAACGGAATCGCTAAGACCTCAGCCTCTGGGATGTAAGAAAACTGCAATTATACGGTAGATCACGGGATAGCGTCCAAACTGCGACTCTCAGTTTCGTATCTCAGGTCGCTTGCAAACTTTCCGTCTGATAAGCAGTTAGCACTCCGCCCGGTTTTGATTTGGCCTCTGAGTTGCCTGATCACCGATCGCTGAGTCTCTCCACTTCAACCAAGACGGAATAAAACGTGGCGGAGTTGCCCATGTCGGTAAGTTTTTCTGAGGTTAAGCTGTTGATGCTCTGAAAACCGGGTGTCGTCTTCACCCAATTGAGATTCGCGGATACGACGCCGGCTTGCACTTTTCCGTCCACTCTCGCTCGCAAAAAGATCTCTCCTCGGCGATTGAATACGCGCACCCGGTCACCATCTGAAATCCCTCGAGATCGCGCGTCCGGCGCTGCAATCTCCAGCAGACCTAAACTCTCCAGCTCCTGGACGGCCGGGATATTGGTGAACGTCGTGTTGAGAAAGTTATCCGCCTTACGCGACAGAAGTTCGAGCGGAAATCCGCCCCCATTGCTCCCGTGACGAGACTCATCCGGAGGCGTAAATGACGCAACCGGATCGAGCCCCTGAGCAATCAGAGCTTCGCTGTAAAGCTCGGCCTTCCCGGAAGGTGTTCGAAAACCTCCGTGAGCAAATGGTAGAAATGGGGGCGTCTCTGAAAACTTGGGTACAGCCTCCCCCATCAGTGCCGCGGAATAAAGTGCCGTGTTCATCGAAGCTTGAAAATTCATCCGCACCGGGCCGTCTTCCAAACGTTCACGGCTCATCCACCGCATCCACGGGTCGTCAGACTTCAGTGAGGAGTCGATCATTTCATCGACCGTCTCCTGGAAGCACTCTTCCTTGAATCCCATTTTCTCAGCCAACGCGCGAAATAGTTCGACGTTGGATCGGCACTCGCCGAGCGGCGCGATCGCCTGATTCGAAATCTGCAGATAATAGTGCCCGTACCCCTTCTGCAAATCTTTGTGCTCGAAGAACGTCGTTGCAGGCAAAACAATATCGGCGTAATCGGTCGTATCGGTAAAGAACTGCTCGTGGACAACAGTGAACAAGTCGGGCCGCATCAGTCCGCGTATGACGTCGTTATGCTGCGGACACACCGCAGCCGGGTTTGAGCTGTAAACAAACAACGCCTTCACCGGAGGATCATTCACCTCATTCAGAGCCTTAGCCAACTCGACCATGTTGATGACACGCGCCTCGCGCCCGAGCGCCGTCTGCATAAGATCTGCACGTTTTCGATGTGAAGAGTTGAGGTCGGCTGCTCCGCTGACCGACATCTGCAAACCGCCCCCGACGTCCTTCCACGATCCTGTAATGCACGGCAGCATCGCGATCGTCCGAGTCGCCATCCCCCCGTTCTCCGAGCGCTGCACCCCATAGTTCAACCGGATCACCGCCGGACGCGCCGTTGCATATTCACGCCCCAGTTTGCGTATATCTTCGGCTGCGATCCCCGTCCAATGCGCCACCCGCTCCGGCGGATACTCCTTCACCCGCGCGCGCAATTTGTCAAAACCGAGCGTGAATTTCGAAACGTAATCGGAGTCATGCAAATTCTCGCCGATGATGACGTGCATCATTCCCAGCGCCAGCGCCGCGTCTGTCCCGGGATTGATCGGTAAGTACCAGTCCGCACACTCGGCAGTTCGCGTGCGATAGGGATCGATCACCACCAGCTTCGCACCATTTCGCCGTGCCTCAGTGATGAATGGCCACAAGTGCACATTGTTGCCGTGGACATTCGCTGCCCAAGCAATGATGTACTTTGAATCTCGGAATTGCTCGGGCTCGGTTCCGAGTTTCACGCCAAGCACCGACAGAAGCCCAGCCTCCCCTGCAGCGGAGCAGATCGTCCGGTCCAACTGCGACGCCCCTAACCGATGGAAAAACCGGCGGTCCATCGACCCGCCGTTGAGCGCCCCGAGGGTGCCTCCGTAGGAATATGGCAGAATTGACTCGCTCCCAAACTCGGAAGAGATCGCGCGAAAGCGCGATGAAATCTCACTAAGAGCTTCATCCCAGGAAATCCGCTGCCAAACCGACGGGCTTAGTGTGGGGACAGCCGCCAACGGCTGTCCGGGCCCTTTAGGGCCGACCCTTCGCATGGGGTAGAGCACGCGGTCAGGCGAATACACGCGGTCCAGATATTTCGCGACCTTTGCGCATAGGAAACCGCGCGTCACTGGATGCTCCGGATCTCCCTGAATCTTTGTCGCCCGCCCGTCCTGGACCGTGATCAATACCCCGCACGCATCGGGACAATCATGTGGACAAGCGGCTTTCACGACCTGTTTCATGGCTTATCGATTATACGGGGATTCGAACATTGCATCGTCTCTCGCTGCGATACTTGGGAAATGAGAAAAAAAAGGCGGGCAGTCCGGAGACCGCCCGCCAGATGTAGTTGAACTATTTCAGTGAGCTTGCGGCGGATTCGAAACAAATCCGGCATAGAATTCCGGCGTTCCGCTCAGATCCTTCAGCAACAGACCACGAGCCACCAGCGGCATTGGATCCGCCGAAGTCTGCAACTGTCCCAGCCCCGTTAAGTTGTTGAAGTATGTCAGGTTCGAGGTATTGACCGTGACCGGTCCGCCGACCGAATACCCGATGAGGTAGTTGTTGGAAATCTGGAAGTTCCCCAGGTTTCCGTTCGTGACGCTCACACTGCCCGGAATGAACGTTCCGTAGACTCCTTGTAAACGCAGCGACAGCATCGACGGCGTGAATACTCCCCCGGAGAAACTGCCGCCAATGAAGACGCGCTGTCCGACCACAATCGACGTATTGTTGAAGAGAAGTTGCGTCAGTGGCCCGTTAAAAAAGCAAACGTCATACGTAGTCACTTGGCTGACATCGATCGTCATGATCGTATCGACATCGCTCACCATGTCAGCCCCAGTCTCGCCCACCCACATCGTGATCTGCTGCGCCTGGCCCGAAGTGTTACTTACGACTTGCAACACGCGGCCTGAGATGAATGACTGCGCTGTCGTGACCACTTCCACGGCTGCCGCCATTAAGCTACCATCCGCCTGGAATGATCCCTGCACCGCAACGTAAGCCGGGGTTGCAAGATTGTTGATGCTCCAGCCGCTGTTGAACTGAGTGGAGCTATTCACATCGACAGTCAGCTGCCGTCCATACGGCCCTTGCAGAACAAACGAATTGCTGCCGGCATTCACAGAAACCAGGCCGCCCATGAGATCGGTGATTTCGCCATCCGGATCGCTGGCTTTGGTTGCCTTCAGATAGATCACCGGACTCACGTTCGCCTGACCATTCGCGTTCAGAACGATTTGACCGCTTCCATCAATCGCGATCGACTGCCGGATATCAACTTCCATCCTCAGTCCAGCCAAGCCGCTACTGTCGACCACCATCGAACTCGGAAAGTCTACCGTCACCGTATAGGGATCCTGCGGAAGCACCCCTTTGATTGTGTTCAGCGCTGGCGGATTCTGTGTCATGTCAACGTAGGAGATCACCGGACTCGTCATTACAAAAGTCGCGCTGGTATAGGTCCCGGGCGCGACCGAACTGAATGCCAGTGGCGAGCGCAATCCGAGCAATCTCGCAAAGTCGATTGTCGTTGGACTTGAGAGAACCGTCGCCGTATTCCCACCCTGTTCATTCAGAGTTACGCTGTTCAACGTCACGTTGAACCCGACCACGGACGAAAGGGGCGCGTCTTCTCCCGTGACAAAGACGGCTCCCAGATTGGTGGGCGTCGGATGACTCGTCGAATTCGACGAACCGCAACCGATCCCCATCAAGCTCAGCGCGAGCAGCAGTGCGACTGCAAAATGCTTTTTCATGGCTTGCTCCAAATGCAGGGTTTGGTGAAGGGGGTTTTCGGGGGGAGCCGTGACTCTCTTCACGACTATGGAAACACGCGACTTTCGCGAATGTCGCGTAACCAAAGGCAGGTTACCAGCAAAGAGATTGGACGGAATGCTGAACTATCTACAGGCTTTCGAGTAACTTACAGCTGGAGGCAGAAAAAACTGTTCGGACAAGCACCTTCGTGCGAAGAGAATGACAACAGAGGAAGCCATAGCAGACTGCAAATCGGAATTCCGGAAACGCTATTTGATCTCCATCACTTCCTTTTCTTTCGCCTTGCTCATCTCTTCCATCTTCTTGATCTCACCGTCAGTGAGCTTTTGAATCTCGTCGAGCGAGCGCTTCTCGTCGTCTTCGGTAATTTTTTTGTCTTTCGACGCCTTCTTGATGGCATCGTTGCCATCACGACGAATGTTCCTTATTGCCGTCCGGTGCTCTTCGAGAGCCCGATGCAGATGCTTCACCATGTCTTGCCTCCGCTCCGTCGTCAAAGGCGGCACAGGCACGCGAATCATCTTTCCATCGTTCATCGGATTCAGACCCAGGTCGCCTCCACGGATCGCCTTCTCGATTGCCGCTAATTGTGACGGATCAAACGGCTGCACCGTGATCAACTGCGGCTCGGGCGCATGCACCTGCGCAACTTGATTCAGAGGCATCTGCGCACCGTAAGCGTCAACAGTCACTCCATCAAGCATGTGTACCGATGCGCGCCCAGTCCGCGTTGCCGCCATCGCCTTGCGAAAATCCTCCACAGCCTTGTCCATGCGCGTCTTCAATTGCGCGTATGTATCCTTCAACCCTGCAATGGATGCCATCACTGCCATAGAGTCCGTACCTCCAACCAAAACGTGGAATTATAAACCCGCAAAAAGACAAACCACAAAGGACACGAAGTTTCATGAAGGAAATCGATACGCTTCGTGACCCTTCGTGTCCTTTGTGGTTGCTATTTTTCCGCGCTAACCACTGACCCGATCTTTTCACCCATCACAACCCGCTTGATGTTGCCATGCTGATTCAGGCTGAACACAACGATGGGCAGATTGTTATCTTTGCAGAGCGAGATCGCAGTCGAGTCCATCACTTTGAGGCCCAGTTTCAACACGTCCATGTAGGTGATGTGATTGAACTTGCGCGCGCCATCGACCTTCATCGGATCAGCGTCGTAGATTCCGTCGACCTTGGTCGCCTTGAAAATCGCGTCAGCCTTGATTTCCATCGCGCGCAGCGAAGCCGCAGTGTCAGTCGAGAAGTAAGGATTGCCCGTTCCTCCCGCGAAGATCACGACGCGATTCTTCTCCAGGTGCCGGATCGCGCGGCGCCGGATAAATGGCTCCGCGACCTGATTCATTTCAATTGCCGACATGACTCGCGTGTAAGTTGACTGTTTCTCAAGCGCGTCCTGCAAAGCGAGAGCATTGATAACCGTTGCGAGCATGCCCATGTGGTCGGCGGAAACGCGGTCCATGTCCTTGGCCTGCTGCGCCACGCCGCGGAAGAAATTGCCCCCGCCCACCACAATGGCGACCTGCACGCCAAGCTTCTGCACTTCAGAAATCTCTCCGGCAATCTCGTGGATGCGCTTCGTATCCACTCCAAAACCCTGGTTGGCCGCCAGTGCTTCACCGGAGAGTTTGAGCAGAATGCGTTTGTAGGCAGGAGCAGTTTTCGTCATGGAGAATCGTCCGTAGCACCGGTACTTGCCCTTCGAAAGGGTCCTCGCCGGCTGTCCCGCGGGCGTTCCGCCCGCGCACCCGAAGCAAAAAACAGCTTACATAAAAAAGGCGCCCCGGAGGGCGCCTGAACTACTCAGCTTTTGGCTCTGTCAGTTTCGCGATCGCGATGGTCTCGCCAACGTCGCCCACCTTGAACCGGGCAAATCGCCGCACAGCGATATTTTCGCCGAGCTTGCCCACCTTGGAGGCAATGAGCTGGGAAATCGAGACGGTCTGGTCCTTGATGAATGGCTGCTCGAGCAGGCAGACCTCTTCGTAGAACTTTTCCATCTTGCCGTTGACCATCTTTTCGGCGATGTTCTGCGGCTTGCCGCTGGCGATCGCCTGTGCGAGGAAGATATCCTTCTCGCGCTTGAAGTCCCCTTCCGTGACGTCTTCTTTCCGAACGTACTTCGGATCGCTGGCCGCAATGTGCATCGCGATATCGTGCAGCAGTTCCTTGAAGTCCTCGGTACGAGCTACGAAGTCACTCTCGCAGTTCACCTCGACGATCACACCAATCTTGCCGCCGGCGTGAATGTAGCTCGCCACCGATCCTTCGTTGGCAACCCGCGCCGCCTTCTTGGCCGCGACCGAGACACCCTTCTTGCGCAGAACCACGACCGCCTGCTCCATGTCGCCTTTGGCTTCGGTCAGAGCCTGCTTGCAATCCATCATCGGAGCTCCCGTCTTCTCCCGGAGCTCTTTTACTTGTGCCGCTGAAATATTCACTGTCGTAGTACCCATAAAAGTTTCCAGTTTCGCGTTTCTAGTTTCGAGTGATCGAGGTCGTCTTTATTTCAGGCCACTCGAAACTCGAAACCTGAAACTCCAAACGATAAAAACAAACCCGCGCCGGACGACCCGCGCGGGTCAAATCGAATGCCCGGTTTGTCTCGTCAAAGCGAACAACCGACGACTAACGACAGTCCTTAAACTGTCTGGCTCTCCACGCGAGGCACATCCGCCTCATCGTTCGCAACCGGCTTCTTGTGCGTCCCAGGTCCCAGCACTTCCTCCATGCTGATGTCTTCCGAGGCGTCAATGGCGCCAGCTTCCTCGGAATACTCGGCCGCAACCGCCGCTTCCGCGTTCTGCGCTTCGCTCGTGGCCGCTGACAGGTCGGCAATCTGCTTGTCGGTCATCAACTGTGCACCTTCCGCAATCGATTCCGAAATCTTCGACGTGAACAGCCGGATCGCGCGCAATGCATCGTCGTTACCCGGGATCACGTAATCCACTTCCGTCGGATCACAGTTCGTGTCAACAACCGCGACCACCGGAATGCCCAGTTTGCGCGCTTCACGCACCGCAATCTGCTCTTTGTTCGAGTCGATCACGAAGATCGCGTCAGGCAACCGGTTCATGTTCTTGATACCGGCCAGGTTCGCCTGCAAATGCTTGCGCTCGCGCTCGAGCTTGATCACTTCTTTCTTCGGCAGCAGCTCGTACCGGCCATCCGTGGCCATGTCGTCGAGCTCTTTCAGCCGCTTCACCGATTTCTGCACGGTGACCCAGTTGGTGAGCAGTCCGCCCAACCAGCGCTGGTTAATGTAGAATCCGCCGCACTTCGTCGCCTCCTCGGCGATCGCATCCTGCGCCTGGCGCTTGGTTCCCACGAACAGCACAATCTTGCCGTCGGCCGCCAGATCCTGCACAAACTTCGACGCCTCTTTGAACATCTTCAGCGTCTTCTGCAAATCGATAATGTAAATCCCGTTGCGCTCTCCGAAGATGTATTCCTTCATCTTGGGATTCCAGCGCTTCGTCTGATGCCCGAAGTGAACACCCGCTTCGAGCAACTCCTTCATGGTGATAGTAGCCAATGAACCTCCTGTTTAGTCTGCATCGGGAAAACAACGTTCTTCCCGATTGCTATTCCGTCCCCGCGCCCGCGAGGCACGGAAGAATTGAACACCAAAATTGTCATTAGTCCGGCGTCGCGAGAAAAACTCGGGACTCGCAACTCGGGACTGCAAGCGGCTAGCGCTTGCTAAACTGGAAGCGCTTTCTAGCGCCCTTCTGCCCGTACTTCTTGCGCTCTTTGCCGCGCGAGTCGCGGCTGACCAGCCCCTCGCCCTTCAGCTTTTTGCGCAGTTCGGCATTGAACTGCATCAAGGCACGAGCAATTCCGAGCTTCACTGCATCGGCTTGGCCGCGTACGCCGCCGCCCAATACGCTGGCGACAACGTTGAACTGCGCCGCAGCGTCTGCCGACGCCAGCGGAGCCTTCGCTGCCGAGCGCTGTGCCGGAGTTACAAAATATTCTTCAAACGCACGCCCGTTAACCTTGAAATCCCCGCTGCCCGGACGAAGATACACTCGGGCAATCGCCGACTTGCGGCGTCCCGTTCCGTAATATTGAACCAACTCTGCCATTTTTAGCTTTGAGCTTCGAGCTTTGAGCCTCGAGCTCTTAACCTTTCAAAAGTGAATTCCCTACGCTCGTAGCTCGAGGCTCGTAGCTGATCTTACGAAACCGCCACTTTCCGCGGCTTGTACTCCCTCACTTCCAGCTTGAAGTCCTGCGGCTTCTGCGCCTGGTGCGGATGCTTGTCGCCCTTGTACACATTCAGCTTCGACAGCATATGCGCTGCCAGCTTGTTCTTCGGCAGCATGCGCTTTACCGCAGCTTCAACAATCGCCTCGGGCTTGCGCTCCAGCCGTTTCTTATATTCTTCCGTTCGCAGGCCGCCCGGGTATCCGGTGTAATGCTGGTACACCTTACTCTCGGACTTGAAACCCGTCGTGCGAACCTTCTCCGCATTGATGACGATCACGTGATCGCCAGTGTCGATAAACGGCGTATACCGCGGATTTTCTTTGCCCATGAGGATGCGCGCCACCTGCGAAGCCAGGCGCCCGAGCGTCTGTCCGCTCGCATCCACGACGTACCACTTGCGCACAATTTCCCCCTCTTTGGGGAAATACGTTGACATCGGAACTCTCCCAGATTTGAAAAAAGGCTGCGAAAGAAACCGCTCGTTGATTCCCCTGACGAGGACGCCAGGACCATCAGGCGGGCAACCACACTACTACCAAAGTCTTTAATTTACCGGAGGCTTCGAGCCATTGTCAACGCACTCTTCGTAACAATGGCCCCAAAGCGAGGCGCAAAGATGGGATACCCCACTTCTGCTGGTTTCGCGAAAAGTTGGACTTTTAAGCGGTGTGAGGCGAATTGCTACGTGCACCGCTTAGGGTTTTAGGGTCAAATCCCCTGCAAAGACGCGCGCGTGAAGCCGATATTTCCCGCTTCCGTCCCGTTTCAGAGAACTGCCCATCCATCCCTTGGGATCCCCAAATTGGCTCCCACTGACGTCGCCGAATCTCACTTTCAGATCAACCGGGCCGTAAGCGTCGGGATCGGGCACTTGAATCGACATGTCGCCACCCGTCAACTCAAGATCTTTGTCTCCACTCACTCCATCCACTGACAGGTCGCCAGCCCTCATGCGAGCGAACAGGTTCGTCTCCTTCGGTATGGCAATCGTCACCTGGCACTCGTTCTTGGGAACGTGCGAGAAGGTGATATTCAAAGAATCTCCCGCCCGCTCCAGATGCACCTTCATCTTCTTCGCCAACGGCTGGTTCTTGCCATTCGTTTGTATGGTGATGTCATCGGAGTCGCTGCCAACGATCCGGAAGTCCCCATCGTGCAAATGCAGCCGCACGGTCTTAATTGTGGCCAATTCCGTCTGGAAAGGACGCTCACCGAGAGTAGCGGTCTCCGTAGTTCCGGATGCGCCATACGCGAGCCCGCAGGTCAAAACCAGAAAGCCAACCGCCAACCATCTCGCAGCAATGCTCATGGAATCCCCTCCTTCGCACACGTATGTCCGATACAGACGCACCAGAAATGTTTCTGTCACCGAGTCCCGTACTGAAAGCGTGCGGACAGCCCGCGATTGCGTGTTCCGCTGAACGCAGCCCGGTCTACCAACCAACAACCGCTTACAGAATCCCTAGCTTCTTGTGCTTCTTTTTCGAGAGCTTCTTGGCGTCGCTTTCCTTAGCCGATGCCGTTTCGACGGGTTCGGTCTGATTCGCGCTGTGGCCCGAGTCGACATAGCCCGGCGCCGTCTTGATATAAGCCTCTTCGCGCAATTTTGTAAGGTATGCGCGGAGAGCGGGCTGCAGCTTCTCCATGTAGAGCGCTTCTTGCACCCGCGGCAGGGCATCCTTCAATGGAGGCACGCCGGCCTGCTGGTGATCGACAACCTTCAGGATCACAAATCCCTGCTTGGTTTGGATCACATTGGTGACCTCGCCGGCTTTCATGGCGAAAGTGGTGTCCTCAAGCTGCTTCGCCAGTTGTCCGCGCTTGAAGATTCCTAGCGCTCCCCCGTCGGCGGCGGAGGGTCCATCCGAACTCTTCTTAGCCACTTCTTCGAAATCGGCGCCATCATGCAGCTGCTTCAGAAGGTCGTTGGCCTTCGCTTCGGCTACCTTAAGCGCCTCCGCATCGGCTGCCTGCGTTGCAGCGTCGTCGGCTGGTTTCGCGGTCCCATTCGTGGCGGGTGGTGCATTCGGATCTGGAGTCGGCGTCACCGCAGGCGTGATCGGCTTCGGCGCAACCAGGATCTCGCTCAGCCGGATGTATTCCGGCCCTTCCATTTCCTGCTTGTGCTTATCGTAGAACTCCTGCGCATCCTCATTCGAGATCGAGAGATGTCCACCCACTTCTTCCTGGATGACCTTGCGCGTGACGATCTGGTTTTTCTGCTGCTGCTTGAAATCTTCCCAAGAAATGCCTTGCTTTTCGGCCTCTTTCTGCAGGGCATCGAGATCGGGGAGCTTCATATCTTTGCGCATTTGATCAAGCTGCTTGATGAGATCGGTGTCACCGGTGATGCCCAGATCCTTGCCTTTATCGAGCAGCAACTGCTGGTCGATCAGGTCGCGCAAAACGTCTTTCTCTTTCGCCTCGTAGAGCTTGTCGGCGTTGTTCGGATCTTGCTGCTTGGCCTCATCGCGGAGCTGGTCCTTGCTGCGCGAGTATTCTGACTTTGTGATGATCTGATTGTTAACGCGAGCGACGATTTCCTCGACGGTCTGCTGTGCCAGCGCAAGCGTTGGAACAAAAGCCAATGCGGTAAAGGTCAGGAGAAGCTTTTTCATATGAATTAATGGGCCGCCGCGCTCCCTAGGCTTGCGGACGGTACGGTAGGCCGAGTGTTTCATTTTACTACCTCCAAGCCGATTTCCTTAACGACCTTCGGGCTTTTCTTGACGATCTCGCGGTAAGAAATTTTGCTTGCCGCGACTACACAATGTTCGACGCTTGATATGAAAAGGAAGTTGGCCGAGGCTATCCCATCCGGATCAGGGCCAGAGCGGTCCGGTCATCGCAGGCAGGGATTTTTGCCCCAAACTGGGAGGCCGTATCCACGACGGCTGTGCATAAGGAGCGGGCGCCGCTTATATCGGTAGTTTGAAGGATTTGCTTAATACGGTCCAACCCGAACGTCCCCCGCAATCCGTCGGAATGTCCCTCGCATTCGACCAGCCCGAGAGACACGAGGAGCAGAGCCGCCCCTTTCTCCAGACCGATCGTTGGCGCCTCCGAGGTTGCGTGTGAAAAAAGGCCGAGCGGAAGACCCGTCGCGGGAAGTTCGGAAAGCCCGGTGTGGTCGCGAACCAGACCGGGAGTGTGTCCGGCATTGGTATAGCAGAGCGTTCCGAACTTCTCGTGATAACAAGCTATGAACGCGGGGCAAGAATGAACACCGCAGCAGACATCGATGAGGCCGCGATTCAGGCGCAAGCAGAGATTGGTCATCGCATCGGATTCATTGATATCTGGCTTGGAAAATAGTTCGAGCCCCGATGTGCGAAAGATCTCTTGTGCGTGGTTGAGAATGTAGCGGTTGTCTTCGCGGCGTCCGGCAACATCGAGCAGGCCGATCAGCACGCGTTCCGGGCTGGTCCGAATGGAATCGTAGAAATCCCCCGCGACACGCTTCCCGCTGAACACGGCAGCAATATCTGCCCCGCCGATCTCAGGAAAGACCGTGGGAACAGGCTCCACGACAACGGGAGCGGATTGGGAATTACGGAATCGCGACAGCACGCCAGAACCCCGAGTGAAAGCTAGCACAGGAATGAGGAGGGAGCAAACGTCGTGACTCTTGCAACTCCTATTCTAATCGGCTCTCGTCGCGCCGCTGGCGACCGAATTCCTTGCAGCTTCGCCTCTGGGAACGTCACACCTAGAAGCGCCGGCAATCACAAATTCAGTTGCCGTACTTGTCGGTCAAATATCTCGTGAGGTCCGATTCCAGCTGCCCATAATCGGAGTGGATCGTTGCGCGCAACGAAGCTTCGGTGGAATTACCTTCGCTCAGATGCTGCAAGATCCGTTGGATATCGCTCATGCCATACGAATCCGTGATGTAAGTGACCGCGGCGAGCGACTCGGCGTATGCAAGATATGCCTGCGCGCCAGAGAACTGCACGAAACTACCCTCAAGCATGTTCAGCGGAATGTTCTGCTGGTTCTTGAAAAGAACGGCGAGCTGATGTCCATTTCCGCCGAGGCTCTTGGGCTCCAGATATTGGGCGATGCCCTCGTGCAGCCACGGCGGACACCGACCGGCAGACAACTGCGTAATAAATGAGTGCGCGAGTTCGTGCTTCAGAACATGTGCCAACTCCGAGGTTACGGTGCTGAGGCCGCTGATCGGGATGCGCAGTTTGCCATCATTCATAGCCCCGGACCAACTCGGGGCGTGAGTCACATCGAAAAAGGCCTGCTCCGTGTAAAGCGTTACGAGGATGTTGTCACGGGGAGGAGTACCGAGATCACGCACGAGATCGTCATAGTCGGATTCCAGAACTGAGAGGATCTGTGCTCGGAACGCGTCCGAGGTCTGCTTGCCTTCATAATGCAAGGTAAAGTGCGGGCTTTCTCCCTGCGAAAACTCGGACTCGGCATTCTGCTCACGTTGTGCTTTTGCGAGATATTGTTCGACGGCATGATCCGGACGCAGAGCCAGCGAATGCTTCCACGCCTCGATCGCATCCTTCGTCCGATCGGATGCAAACTGAGCGTAGCCGAGCATCGTGTAGGCATCCGGCGAGTCCGGCGCCGCTCGAACCGCGCGCTGAGCGTAGGGTAGAGCCTGGCTGGCATTTCCAGTACGGACTAAGGCAGCCGCGTAATAGATGAGGATCGTTGAATTTTCCGGCTGGTATCGCAGCGCGCTATCAAAGTACTGCCGCGCCTGGTTAATATTCCCGCGATCGAATTCGAACTTGCCGGCGATGAACTCCGCCGTTGCGCTCAGCTCTGCGTTCCCTTTACTTTCCAGGCCGGCAAGGGCTTCGGGGTTGACCTTGCCTTCTTTAATAATCCTGCCAACGAGATCTCCTTCATTAGCAAGGCTATCGGCGGGTACAAAGGCTGGAAGATCTGCCGCAGCGCCTCCGCCGGCTGAGTGAACAGGCATGCCTCCCGCTTCAATGCGATCTACCGCCGACTTCGGAATGGCGTATGTATCTTCGCCGATGTCGTATTGATAGCGATTGCCGTTTTCCCGGACACTGTCGGCGACAATCTTGCGCCCGTTCTTGAGATAAATCGTGTCGGCGTTCGCTCCGATCCCGCCAACAGCCAACAAGACCACGAATAAGATGACACGCCGCAGCATTCAGGCGCATTCTAGCAATCGTGGGATCTCGAACCTACGTGACCAAGGTACTAGATCGAAGCCGTATCGCCAGCTTGTCGGCAGTCTGTCTTGCTCTGCTGATGCAGCCATGGGCGGCCGCTACTGACAACCCTCCCAGCAAGCCTGCAGAGACTTTGTACATGCAGTTGACCCAAGTCGGACTCGATCCTGAGCGCGTATATAAAGTCCGCGATGCTGCTCTGGATCGCCCCGCAATTCACATCGCGCTCGAAGACGGAACCATCGCGTTCACACAGGATGTAATGGGGAAGATTACCGGCGCATTTTTCCAGGGAGATGGAGAAATCCTGCTCACGCCTCCCGATGAAGTCGAACGAAGGTCCATGAGCCTGTTCACAGGGATGGCGATTCTTGAGGAACAATTTGCAACTGCCTACTTCCGGTTCAACGACGATGTGCCAGGTGAGTTGCGGCCGGACTTGCGGCAGGCCGACGACAAGTCGGAGTTACTGGATCACTTCGGATTGACCGCCAAGAACCTGGCAAGCTCCGACGGCATGCGGATGCTTGCCACTTTCAGCCGAATGCTTCCGATGGAGGGTCTTGGGCAATCAGCGCCTGGCAAAAGCACTGAACCGAAAGATCGATTCCTCCACGCACGATTACAGGGAACAAAGCTCGGGGTATTTGATGTTTACTTCGACTCCACAGCTTCTGAGCCTGTCATGGCGGGCCAAGCCAAATCTGACAATGGCGGAGACACTTACTACAACGTATGGACGTCGTTTGAGCCCCAACAGCCGACAGCAGCGAGAGATGCGAAAAGAACAAACGCTGAGACGGAGACCGATAAACCTCCTGTCGGCGCATACGCTGTCCGAAGTTACAAGATTGTGACGGACGTGTTACCACCCACTCAGATCCGTGCGAAGGCTGTTCTGCAGTGCGAATCCCAAGAGGCCGGGGCGCGAACTCTATTCTTCGAATTGTCGCGTTCCCTGAAGATCGAGACATTAAAACTAGATGGCAAGGATGTGGAGTACATCCACAATCCTGCTCTCGAGGGAACTGAACTGGCACGCCGGGGAAACGATCTCGTTGCAGTGGTTTTGCCTTCGCCAACCAGGGCAGGTCAAACGTTCGAATTGGAGTTCACCTATGGCGGAGAAGTTCTGGCCGAAGCCGGAAGCGGATTGCTTTACGTGGGAGCACGAGGCACGTGGTATCCAAACCGTGGGCTGCAGATGGCAAACTTCGATCTGGAGTTCCACTACCCGTCCGAATGGACACTTGTCGCGACCGGAAAGCCTTCCAAAATAGCTGGCGATACCGAACCCTCCCCCGCAAACCAAACCTCGCGATGGATCTCAGACCGCCCAATACCACTCGCCGGATTCAATTTGGGAAAGTATCAAGAGGTCACCACCCACGCCGGCGCTGTCACAGTCGAGACTTACGCAACAAAAGGCGTCGAAAAAGATTTTCCCAGCGCACCCATTCAGGTGATTACACCGGCGAATCCCTTGGCTCCGACGGTTCCAGCGACGAGGGTAATCGTTCCATCCCGCCCCTCGCCCACCAGGCAGGAAGTTGTCGTGGGTGAATCAGCCGCGCAAGCCATCGAATACTTCGCGCAGCGGTTCGGCCCATTTCCCTATAGTCAACTTGCCCTGACGCAGATGCCGGGGCGTGAAAGCCAGGGTTGGCCGGGTCTCGTCTTCCTCTCTTCGTACGCTTTTCTGGATGACCAGCAGCGCCAACAACTGCATTTTGACGAATACAGAATCCTGCTGCAGAAGTCGGTGCCCGCGCACGAGACCGCGCATCAATGGTGGGGCGATCTCGTCACATGGAGTAGTTACCGCGATCAATGGTTCTCGGAAGGATTGGCGAATTATTGCGCTTTGATGATGCTGCTGGACAAGAATCCCACGGGTTTCAGGGAAGTCATGAATGCCTATCGGCAGGCGCTCGTCGAGAAGGGAAAAGATGGATCGGCCCCGATGGATGCAGGACCAGTGACGCTAGGGACACGACTACTCTCCTCGAAGTTTCCAGGAGCCTATGACTCCGTCAATTATGGACGCGGCACATGGTTGTTTCACATGCTGCGAACCATGCTGAAAGACGCCGCTGAAAAGGACAGTGGCCGCCAGAAGGGCGGAGAAGAGCCTTTCATACGCGCCCTGCGAAAGGTGCGGCAGCGTTATGAGGGCAAGGCCATCACCACACAAGAATTGATCGACGTATTCGCAGAGGAGCTTCCCCCTTCGCTGCGCTATGAAGGGAAAAAGTCTCTGGGCTGGTTTCTGGAGGGATGGGTCAATGGAACTTCCGTTCCGAAGCTGGGATTGAGGTCCGTGAAGATCACGCCGCAAGGAAAGATGAATACCGTAAGCGGCACGATTCTACAAAAAGAGGCAGCCAAAGGCCTGGTCACATCCGTGCCGATCTACGGAACTGGTCCTGGCAGAGAAATCGTGTTTCTCGGCCGCGTCTTCGCCGACGGTGAGGAGTCAACTTTCCGGATCACAGCTCCCGCTGGCGTGCACAGGATTGTGCTCGATCCAGACGAAACGGTGCTTACGTTCCCGAAAAATTAGTGGACTGGTGCCCGTGTCGATTACGTCTGCCTGGAACTCCGAATCGCCCTCAGAATTATGTTCGGGATGTAAGTCACCGGAGCAACTCTGCGTAAGATTCCCCGCTCTGCACATACGCGCGGCATCCCGTAAACAGCACAACTGGATTCGTCCTGCCCGATCGTAAGGCCACCCTGGTGAAAGATCGCGGCGATTCCGGCGGCCCCATCGCAACCCATGCCGGTCATGATGACGCCAATCGCGCGACTTCCAAACAACCCAGCTACCGACTTCATAAGCTCGTCAATGGAAGGCATGTGTTCAGCTTTACCGCGCCGGGAATCCAGGACAATCCTCGGTTTGTGATCGGCAACGCTTTTCACTACTCGCATGTGACGCCCCGCAGGCGCGATATACGCCATTCCCGCTTCTAGCCCCTGGCTCTGCGTTGCCTCTCGAACCCCAATGGAGCAAAGCGAATTCAACCGTTCGGCAAAAGTGCTGGTGAAACCAGAAGGCATGTGCTGCACGATAAGAATCGGAATCGGGAAATTACCGGGGAAACGCGGCAGAATTTTCTCCAATGCGCCTGGCCCTCCCGTCGAAGCTCCAATCGCTACGATCCCTGCAGTTTCCTCCACAGCGCACGATCGCGAGCCGCTGAAAAATAGTTGTACTCCCGTAGCTTCGTGCCCAATGCGTTCCGTCATTTTCTGTAGATGGCATGGACCAGCGTGTGCACTTCGTCCATGTAAGAATCGAGTTCAAAAGTCAGGCGCGCCCAGTCGAAATCCTTCAGCGCAGGGCACTCCTGCGAGAGTGACGCAAACCCGGATTCCTCCAAAATATTGACCTCGCGTTTCTCCATAAAGCCGTAACCGAGGCCGCTCATCCGGCAAAGCAGATCGCTGATCGCAACCACCGCAACCAGCGGCGCATAAGCGGACGATTCGTACCTTGAATGGTGTAGCGAGATCACATCGCAGAGATCGGCAGACAGTTCCCATTTCTTCGCCAGCAGATGTCCGCTCTCGCAGTGGGTAAAGCCAAGGACAGCAAGCTCGGCTTCACAAAGAGGACTTCCCTGCTCGCGAGCGCCCTCAAACGCTGTGCTGAACTCGTCAGGCAACGTCCATAGATTCACGATGATGCCTATATCGTGAAGCAGGCCGGCCAGATAAGCTTTGCCGGGGTCTGAATAGCAAATTTTCCGCGCGAAATGGCGGCAGAGCAGCGCACATCCCAGCGAATGCTCCCAAAATGCAACCGGGTCAACTCCCGCTGTGTCTTTCGGGGACAGATTGAGAATGCCGCAGCAAGTCACGATATCGCTCACACGCTGCATCCCAAGTCCGACGATCGCGCCTTTGAGTGAGTCGATCTTCTGCCATTTTCCAAACAGAGGACTGTTGGCCATCTGCAAGCACTGCGCCGTCAGGGATTTGTCCTGCGAAATCATGCTTGTGACTTCATGCATGTCCATCTGTTCGGCAGGACGCTGTAGATATCGCAGAAGAGGAGCCAGCACCGCCGGAATAGTTGGAATCTTCCGAAGGTCCTCAATACGAGACAACAACGATGCATTGGCGGCTGGTGCACTCATGGTTCCTGCTTTCCTGCCCGGCACCGGTCCGCTCGAACGTAGGCGGTAGCGCCGGGCAGATGGACTAGGCCAAAATCATTGCTTACCCCAAATAGCGATTCAGAGCGGCCAAGAAATAGATAGCCGTGCGGCAAGAGGCTCTTAAAGAAGTGTTCGATTACATGCCGCTTCGAGGCCAGATCGAAATAGATGAGCACGTTGCGGCAGAAGATGACGTCAAAATCCTTCATCAGCACTAACCGCCGCTCGTCGGAGAGATTGAGCCGGGCAAACTTGATGCAACTCCGCACAAATGGTTGCACCTGCAGATCCTCCCCGACGCGCATGAAATATTTCCGCTTATGGTAGTCGCTCAGGTATCGGGTGCTGTAGCTGCCGTAGATGCCCTTGCGAGCCTTTTCCAGTGACCGCCCATTCAAATCGGTGGCAAGAATTTCGAAATTCCAGCCGTTGAGAATATTTTTCGATTCTTCGTGAAGGATGATGCTGACTGTGTATGGTTCTTCTCCCGTGGAGCAGCCGGCGCTCCAGATGCGCAAAGGCCCCGCTGACGGCTCTCGTTTCGCTCCGAGGATCTTTCCGAGGACGACCTGTCGAAAAGCAGCCAACTGAGACGGGCTCCGAAAAAAGCAGGTCTCTCCGATCGTGATTTCGTCAAGCAGGGAGACGAGCTCCGCGTGACACGTGGGCGTCGCCGTGAGATGTTTCAGATATTGGCTCAGGCTCGCGACCTTGAGCTCCTTCATGCGGCGCCCGCAACGCTCTCGCAGCAACGCCAGTTTCGCGTCAGGATGAAAAATGCCAGCCGTCTGGTAAATCAGGTCCCGGACCAAAATAAGCTCCGGATGCGGCGGGCCTTCAACCGCAAATGCAGATTCGGCCGCTGCAACGGTCATTCCGTGACCTTCCTACCAGGAGTTCGACACGTTACTTACCCTGCTTACATCGGCGAGCAACGACGATGCCTTGAGGAGGGCGACGCCTCCCGGAAACAAACGGATTGCACCTTTCTTCACCGCACAGCTGCCGAGGGCTTCGAGGACGCGTAAGCAGTGAGTACATCGCTGCGAAGAACGTGTTCGCTCAAAATGACAACATCGACGCGGCGATTCTGGGCGCGGCCAGATTCGGTATCGTTCGAGGCTATTGGATGATATTCAGCGTATCCGGCGGCTGAAAGACGTTGCGGAGAAAAGTTGTAGTGCACGATCAGAAGACGCACCAGTTCAGTGGCACGCGCTGTTGAGAGCTCCCAGTTCGACGCCATTTGCGCCGTATGAATCGGAACGTTGTCGGTGTGTCCCTCGATCCGCATACGGCAGGTGCGCATCGCAAGGATCGACGCGATCCGATCGACTGCGGGCATGGCGGAAGGGCGTAGCGTAGCAGAACCACTCTCAAAGAATCCAAACTCGCGAAGGCTGATGACCAACCCTTCGGTTTCTCGATGCAGACTCACGGCGTGCATCTTGATTTCGCGCTGCAACGCCTGCTGCAACTCGGCTTGCAGCGTCGTCAGGTTTGCCTCTTCGGCGGCCGCTGCAGCCCCTGTCAGTGTGTCAAGCGGAGGCGCGGAAACACGACCGAGTTCATTGTTGTGCTTCGCATTCTCGATGGCTTGCACCGTGTCGAATGGCATCGGTTCAGAAACAGCCAGGGGCACTTTCGTATTGGAGTCTGGAAAAACTCCGAGCTCCTGAAAAGCAACCTGGATCGCCAGCGCCAGCCGCCCCACTTTGCGCTGGTCCACTTGCGCTGAAGCATATAGAACCACGAAGAAAGCAAACAACAGCGTAATGAAGTCGGCGTAAGATACCAGCCAGCGCTCGTGATTCGGATGCTTGCGCGAGTGTCTTCTGCGGATCAAGAGGAACTCTCTCCGGTAGACACCTGGGTAGCGTTCTCGGAATCAACCAGAAAACTCAACAGTTTGGTTTCGAGCATGTGTGGATTCATGCCTTCAAGAATCGAAGCAACACCCTCCAGCGTCATCTCGCGCGTGATCTGTTCTTCCCGGATGCGCAGCTTCATCTTGCCGGAAACCGGTAGGTAGATGAGATTCGCGGAGCCGACACCATAGATGGTCGCGACGAAAGCGACGGCGATGCCGCGGCCGACTTCATCAATTTTGTCGAGATGTTGCATCACTTGAATCAGCCCGAGCACGGCCCCGATGATCCCAATCGTTGGAGCGAACCCGCCCGCGGACTCGAACACCTGCGGAACCTGCTCTTCGTACTCCGCCTGGTTATTCAATTCGAGCTCCATGATCTTGCGCAGTTCGTCGGGCTCCGTGCCATCGACTGCAAGTGTCAGCGATTTCCGCAGGAATGGATCCTCAATCTCGGGCAAATCGGAATCGAGCGAAACGATTCCTTCCCGTCGCGCCTTCTGCGCAAACTTCACCAACCGCCGGATCGTGGCTTCCGGATTGTGGCCGCGATCGAAGAAAACAGATCGCAGCCTTCGCACCGCCTGCAGCACAACTGGTAAGGGAAACTGCAGCATCACCGCTCCCAGCGTGCCGCCGAACACGATCATGGCTGCAGTCGGCTGCAGGATCTGACGCAGATTCCCACCTTCCAGCAGCAGCCCCGCAAGGATGCCTCCAATCGCCAGAACAATTCCCGTTAGGCTCGACTTATCCACGCTCACCTCTTTCGTTCATCGCCTGGGGATTCGGGCAGCCTCGGGACGACACCGTGTAGCGAAGATGGATCCCATGCGGACGACAGATCCTCAAGCACCGCGCGGCGGAAGGCAACGATCCGCGCGATCACTTCCCCTGGCTTTTCCAGCACAACAATCTTTTCGCCCGTCAGCAGCGTGACGGTTGTGTCCGGGGATTGTTCGACAAACTTGATCAGGTCCGAATTCACGATCAAGGCTTTGCTGTTTAAACGCGTTAGCTGAATCATCGCCAACCTCTTGCCGCACCGACACCAATGGAAGCGCGCATGGCGTATCTAGTCCCCATATCGGCGGCGGAACAGGATCACTGAGATCGAAATGCCACAGGGCATTACTCCCGGGTTACGACCGGACGGCCAAGATCGGAAGAGTGGCTAAAGAGGAATTTGACCTTGCCGATGAACAGGACAGGAAATTCGGGGTTCCGCGAGCGGCAAGAGTAAAGGAGCTTCGCAGAACATCCTAAGAAGGATCTTAGGGAACCGAACAAACTTCAGAAGAAGGAGAGGCTCACAATGCCTATTGGAATCCTGAACAACATCGCATCTCTATCGGCAGAGAACCAGCTGTCCATCACAAACAGCAACCTGCAGAGCACCCTGTATCAGCTGTCTTCGGGCTCTCGCATCAACAGCGGCGCAGACGATGCCGCCGGCCTGGCCATTGCCAACGGCTTACAGGCCAACATTACGGCGCTGTCACAGTCGGCGCGTAACGCGAACGACGGCGTGGGAATGCTGCAAGTGGCCGACGGAGCATTGTCACAGGTCACCACGCTGCTCAACCGCGCTGTAACTCTGGCGACGGAATCGTCGACGGGCACGGTGTCGGACGCCCAGCGGCAAGCGCTGCAGTCCGAGTTTGCGCAGATCAAGGCAGAAATCGACCGCATCGGCAAGAACACCACCTACAACGGATCACAAGTATTCGCAGGCGGCCAGACCAACTTCAACCAGGTGGTCGGAGCGGCCGCAGACGGTGCCGGTATGACCACGTCGGCAACGGGCAACGTAACCTTGAAAGTATGGGACAACACGGCAGGCGCGTACGGAGCGGTGCAGACGTTCGATGCCACTACCAGTGACGCGACGACTGGCACTGTCGCCGGATTGATCGAGAATATCAACAACTCGGGTAGCGGGTTGCTTGCGACTCTCGACAGCACCGGCAACCTGATGATCACTGATTCGCAGAATCGGGGATCTGCCGCGGGCAGCGCTCTCGCCGACGGTGGCGCGACGACACTGAAAATCGGTTCCGATGCCGCGGCCGAAACGATGGCCAGCACCAGCACCAGCAGCAGCATGAGCGTTTACCTGAGCGACTCGACTACGGCGGGCAGCAGTTCGATTGCCGTGAACATGGGTCAGTTCGACAGCGGCAACATGAATGGCATCAGTCTGTCGAATGACGATCTGAGCACCCAGGGAACTGCGAAAACGGCGTTGACCGATATCAACAACGCGATCGCGCAGGTTGCGGCTCTTCGCGGCCAGCTCGGAGCAAGCGTCAACCGGCTGCAGAGCGCCAGCAACGTCATCAGCAATCAGGTCCAGAACCTGACCTCAGCCGAGAACGGCATTGTCGCCGCCGACATCCCGACCGCGGTCGCTAACATGACCAAGTACTCGATCCTGGAACAGACGGGCATCTCCTCTCTGGCCCAGGCCAACCAGCAGCAACAGCTTGTCCTGAAACTGTTGCAATAATTCAGAACTTGAAGGAGGCGGGCGACCGCCTCCTTTTCTTTTATGGAGCTCGCCATGAGTATCAATCCAGTACCCGGAACGGGCCCAAGCGAGCAAGCCGTGTTCGTCAGCCCCGCTGCCAGAGCGGCTTCTTCTGGCGCAACGCAATCTCACACGGCCGCTGCTCCTCCCGATTCGGGAACACAACCAAAATCAGAGACTCAAACCTCACATGACCCTTCGGCAGCACGCGAAATGTCCCAAGATGAAGTCTGCGTGCAGCGGGATAGTGGCTTGAATGGGCAGATTGTAATCCGGTATCTCGATTCCGAGGGAAACCTGATTCTGCAGATTCCGAGCTCGCAAGTACTGGGCTTAGCAAAAGCCATTGAGCAGGCATTAGAAGATGGAGTTCAGCCCGCAAAACCTGAACGTTCGGGCTCCCGGCCCGCAGAGGGAGGCAAATCCTGATGGGTATCAGCTTAAATCCGGCAAGTTTGCTAAGCGGTCAAGGATTGGATGTCAGCACCGTTGTAAGCCAGATCATCAGCCAGGAAAGTGGACAACTGACGCAGTGGCAAAGCCAGCAAACTACGCTGGAACAGCAGGCGGCGTTGATCAACGGTATCAACAACGATCTCAACAACCTTGCCACCGCCGTTTCCGCCCTGTCGGATCCTCTTGGGGTGCTGGCGGCGCAGTCAGCAACTTCCTCAGATACCGGCGTTCTAACGGCAAACGCCCAGACGAATGCGGCTGCCGCCACCCACAGCATTATCGTGAGCAATCTGGCCAGCGCCGGTGTGGTTTATACCAATACCGTAAGCGGCGGCGCGAATGTGTCCATCCTGCCCTCCGGCAGCCAGAGTGGCGATCTCAAGCTGCAGATCGGCGGAGCCGGCGGAACAACGGCTGACATTCCGATCACCGCAGGAAGCAACGACACTTTGACATCGCTGGCCAATTCCATCAATCAGCTCAGCACGCAAAATAATTGGGGAATCAATGCCAGCGTCATTACCGATGCGAACGGCGCCCGACTAGCAATTTCCAGTGCCGCTACGGGAACACCCGGGGCATTGGCCATTGCGAATAACTCGACCGTTCTGGATTTCAATCCGCCGAGCGGTGGAACCAACGCCTCGCTCACGATCGACGGAATTCCCTATTCGAGCACCACCAACACGATCAGCGGCGCGATTTCCGGCGTTACCTTGAATCTCGGCAGCGCCTCTCCCGGAGAAACGGTTCAGGTCACGGTCGGTCCCGACGTATCGCAGGCAACGACCGCGATCAACAATTTCGTGAATGCCTACAATACCGTCATCAAAGATATCAACCAGCAGTATGCTGTGGATCCCGCATCGGACTCTCAAGGTCCGCTTGCCGCAGATACCGCCCTCCGCAGCCTGCAGTCTAGCTTGTTGAACGACGTTACTTACTCCGTCAGTGGCAATAGCGGTCTAGTGAATCTGGCGTCCCTGGGCATCAATATGAACGACGATGGGACGCTTACCGTTGGCGTGAATCCCAGCGGCCAGACCCTCAGTCAGGTCATTACGGCCAACCCCGGGGCTTTTCAGCAATTTTTTCAGAACGCCACGTCCACCGGATTCGCCAACAACTTCCATAGTGATCTCACGAACCTGACGGATCCTACGCTCGGCCTGCTCAATGTCGATCTGGCGCAAAACAAGACGGGCCAGCAGAATCTCGCGGACGATATCAACAATTTCCAGACCCAGCTGACCGCTCAACAGCAGCAGTTGACCGATGAATTCAGCCAGGTAAACGCATCCCTGCAGTCCTATCCGCTCCTGCTGCAGCAGGTAACAGAAACTCTTGCAACCATGGGTACGGGCGATAGCAGCAGTGGCACTTCAAGCCCAACGCTCACCTCAGGACTGTAATGTGAATCCCAGCTTGTCGTATCGCGAAGCAGCAGTAGCAGGAGCCAGCCCCGTGCGGCTCGTGATTCTGCTTTATGAACAGGCCATTGAAGACCTGCGCCGCGCCCTTGCAGCAAACGCCAAGTGCGACATTGAGGGCCGGACCCGCGAACTCAACCACGCCCTCCTCGTGATCGGTCACCTGCAGGCGACACTGGACCACAACCAGGGCGGCAAGGCGGCGGAGAACCTCGTCCGCTTCTACGACCAGGTCCGATCAAAGCTCGTAGAAGCACAGTGCCAGCAGTCCGCAGCCGGAATCGAGCAGCAGATTTCGCACCTCGTGCAGGTGCGGGATGCCTGGTGCGCCGTGGAAAAAGACCTCGCACCCGCCCCCAACGAACCCAACGTTCCATCGCAACGGGAAGGTAGAGTGGAATGGAAAGCCTAATGCCGTTCGAGTCACAGCAGCAGATTGCTCACAATCTTCACGAATCCACCAATACCATCCGGCGCGTGCTGGATGACCTTCTTCCGACATCGTCCGCAAATCCCCCCAAAGTCGCCACCCCACAGCAAATGTCCAACCTGCTTTCGCACTTGATGTATGCCGGGCAGCGGCTCCGCGCTTTGCCAGCACAACGGGATGGAAGCCTTGAGCAGGAGATCTGCGAGTACCGCCACGAAGTGGAACGCCTGCGTTCGCTGCTCCCAGCCATTCAGGCATCTCTGCTCGCCGAACGTGCTCGCCTCGAACACGAACGTGAGCGTCTCAACGGCGCCGCGGCCTGGGCGCAAGCCTCACTTCAGACACTTGCGAAGTAA
>DATJWZ010000053.1:0-1347 GCA_035500795.1 Candidatus Eiseniibacteriota bacterium
TTTGGGGCGGAGAATCCAATCCCGTGTTGGTACGTGATGATCGGCAGATTGACATACGTATTCAGGTAGCTTGACTCCGACTTCACCGGGTCGGCGACTGGCAATGAGTTACCCGTTAGACGCTGGTACTGATAGAGCCAGGATGCGAAGAGCCGGATCTTCGAAGTCGCCACAAAGTCGAGCCGCGACGTCGTGTAGTACTGCTGTGAATCTGAAGTGAAGTATTGCGGGCCGAGAATTGCGTTGCTGGGAATGCTCGAGGAACTGAAATCCACGGTCCTCCCGATCGTATTGACTTGGGGCGCAAACCCGGAGAAGAACCACAGGCGATCCTTAATGATTGGACCACCGAGGGTGAACCCCGGCTGCAGGATGCGGATGTGATCTTTTCGTGGACTGTAGTTCTGAGCGACAGGATCCTGTCGAATGGCTGGATTTCCGCCGTCTGTGGGGTCGTATCGCAGATAAACGTTGTTGTTATTTGCGTCCAGGCCGCTTGTTTCATAAGCAGTAAAGAGCTCGCCATGGTACGAATTCGCACCCTTCTTCATGACGACGTTCACGACCGCGCCTAACGCGCCACCATGCTCTGCCTCAATTCCTGAGGTCTTGATCTGTACTTCCTGAATAAACTGATAAGGAACGTTCGCCTTCGAGTAGCCGCCTGAAAGCTGTTCCGTATCCTGACCTTCCACCAGGTAGCTACTCTCTGAATCGGACGCCCCTCCAACCGAATAGCCGAAAGTGTTTCCGTTGCCGCTACTGCCCGGCAACGATCCACCTGTGCCGCCATTGCCTCCGCCATTCACGATGTAACCGGCAAGAGGTTCGTTGCGAGCCATTGGCGCCATCTGAATCACAGATTGGAACGAACGCCCGTGCGGCACATCGTTCAGGATGTCAGTGCTGATGTTCGTCTGGTTGGTATTTGTGGTCACGTCGATGACCGGAGCTTGTCCCGAGACTTCTACCACTTCGCTCGATGCGCCAATTTCCAGTGTGATATCCAGAGTGGGCAGGTGGCCAACCTCCAGATTGATCCCGGTGCGCTTCGCTGTCTTGAAGCCTTTCGCGGATATGTCGATTGAATAAGTCCCCGGAGGCAGGTTGGCGAATCGATAGTAGCCCGTGGACTCACTATCGAGTTCTTTGCTACCGACAAGCGACGTACCCGTCACTACTAGGTGAGCGCCACCGATCACAGCGCCACTTGAATCTTTCACCGTTCCTTGCAATCCGCCAGTTGTTTCTTGTGCGAACGCAAACGGCAACAAGAACACGGTTACACACAAGGCCAAAACAAAAGGCCAACACGTTGATGAACGTTTCATCACGCCCTCCGTGAAA
>DATJWZ010000054.1:0-4273 GCA_035500795.1 Candidatus Eiseniibacteriota bacterium
CGCTGTGGAGGCATTCCATGCCAAAGATGTTTTCGCATTCCTGCCGGGCAGTTTTGTTCGGCGCGCTGACACTCGTTGCATTCGTGGCTTCGTCATTTGGACAGCAGAAAATTCTAGGTGGCTACTTTGAAGAGTGGGGCATTTACTACGCGGGCTACAACATCGCGAACCTGCAGCAGAACGGCGTCGCGAACAGATTGTCACATCTGATGTATGCCTTCGCGAATGTCACGACAACTCCGGCGGCAGCGTGCGTCATGGCTGACCCATGGGCGGACTATCAGTCGCCGTATCTCCCCAGCGTGAATGGACAGCCGTATCCCGGGCCGCTGTACGGGAACTTTGCAGCGATCCAGCAACTGAAAGGGCTCCATCCCAACTTGAAGGTTTTGATGTCGATTGGAGGGGCGTCGGCGTCCAATACACAGGCTTTCCAAATAGCCGCCAGCACTGCAGCAGGACGTCAGGCACTGGTCGCTTCGTGTATCGACTTATTCATCAATGGAAACATCGCACCCGGCATTACCGCGCCCGGGCTGTTTGATGGCTTCAACATTGACTGGGAATTCCCGACGGCGAGCGACACGCAAAACTTCACCGCCCTGCTGGAAGAATTTCGAAATCAGTTGAACACGCTGAGCAAATCCACCGGAAAAAACTACGCGATGTCATTCGACGGACCAGCTGGCCAGCAGAACTATGTGAATATCGACTTGAAGAGAGCGGCGAAGCAGGTGGATTTCATTACGATCGATGGATACGACTACGCTGGGTCATGGGATACACAAACCAATGACGGCTCACCGCTATTTGATTCCAAACAGGACCCGCTCTACGGTCAACATCTGGACATCGACGACACAGTGAATGCATATCTGAGGGCTGGAGTTCCTGCGCACAAATACACGATGGGCGTGCCTCTGTATGCGGCGGGATGGACGGGCGTTCCCAATGTCAATCATGGGCTCTATCAGAGCTCGACAGGTCCTTCACCGGTGCCAATGGCCAATGGCGTGGGGCTTTGCACCGATCTGAGTGGCAACGAGCCGGGCTGCGACGTTCTGCTGACTCCGGGACTTGCGACTTACAGCACGCTGGAGAATCTGCGGGCGAACGGATATGCCGCGCATTTCGATCCTCTCCGGACAGCGGTGTCGATGTACGATCCAGCACTCGGCACGTTCTACACCTATGACAATCCCACCACGGCAAGGCTCAAGATGTTGTACGTGGATCTAAAAGTCCCAGGCGGCCTTGGCGGCGCATTCGTATGGGCGCTCAAAGACGATGATGCAAACGGGACTATGGTGAAGGCCATGGCGACGATGTTGGGCCGCTAGACGTCAGTTATTGAACAGGTGCTCCGCGTCTTCCAGAAGGAAGCGGAGCACTTTAGTTTTTTCGGAACTAGATATTGTTCTTTTCAGCTCAGGAGTTGGAAAATCTTGCAGGTGCGCTCAATCATTTGCTGCTGTTCAACTGACGGACTGAGGAACTCCACACCGTGGGTGAAGCCTTCCCGATTGCGAACAACTCCGCGAACCACGAACTCCGTAGTCTGATAAGGCATCAGGAATTCCAGTGTCAGGCTCGTGCCAAGGGGCAACTCACGGGTAAGGAACAGTCGCATCCCGCCGCGACTGATGTCGGAGGCTTGCCCGCGAAAGCTGTGCCGCTCGCCCTCGAGCAACGCCGTAACATTCACCGGAATGACGACCGACTGGCGCTGCCAGCGGCGCTCGTCTTCGCTCCCCGGAGGCGTTACGTCAAGCTGTTGATTTGGCTTCGCGGATTCCATAGTCGTGAAAGTACAATCTCGCGATCTGATCCATTACACAATTCTTCCCTCTGCTTGGCCACGTAACTGGCGGGTGGTGAGTAGTACAACTTTCGTGCCATCTGCTGTCGAAGGAGACTCAGATGCTGATGAAAGTAGTTCATCTGAAACGATTTAGCTCTGGGTTGATATCTCAATGCCTCCTGCCAGATGAGAAGGCAAGCCATGCTCTGCTGTACATGGTAGATTCTTGCAATGTCTAAAGGCGAGATGACGACCGCCCGCCTGGAAGCATTCAGCGATGGCGTGATCGCAATCATTGTGACGATCATGGTGCTGGAGTTGCGTGCCCCGGCACAACCGACTTGGCCCGCTCTCCTGAAAGTCGCCCCGATTTTTGTCAGCTACGGACTTAGTTTTTTGGTGGTTGCCATTATGTGGGTGAACCATCATCACCTCATCCATGCGGTGCACAAAGTCACGGCTCGCCTGTTGTGGTCGAATCTCAATCTTCTGTTCTGGATGTCCCTAATTCCATTTGTTACGGATTTTCTCGGGAAGAATTATCGGCAGGGTGTCGCGGTGTCGATGTACAGCCTGGATTTGGCATTCTGTGGCGCGTCGTTTTGGTTATTGCGGACGGAACTAGTCAGACAGGATCAAAGCGATCCGGACCGGTCCGAATATCATGCGAAGATCCAGCGAAAGAATTTGTTTTCGACGCTGCTCTACTTTATGGCAGCGCCATTGGCGCACGTTTCCATCTACGCGTCGTTCTTCATCTTCGCGCTGATTCCCGCGATGTACTTTCTGCCAGAGAAACAGCTAGCGTCGACGGATGAGCCAGTAGTCCGTGGTCAGTAGACCTTGATTGTCCGGCCTTACCGTACGAAATCCACAAAGGCACGAAGCCTCTCTCCGGTCCGATCTTATTGCGGCGCGTTCGTGTTTGTGCTTGGCACCATGCCTGCAGGGCAGGGAACTCCGCCCGGATTCGTCCCAGGAGGATTCTGCGCTGTCCCATTGTTGGTGTTACTCGCGGTGGGCGCATCCGCATTGGCGCCGTTCGCAGAAGGCTGGCCTGCCATATTCGAATTGCCGTTGGTATTTTCTCCCGTCGGTGCATTTGCTCCAGTTGCGCTGACGCAGGGGGCTCCGGTCGTATTCATGGTTGGATTCGTAGTGGTTGCATTACCCGGCTCCTGATTTGCTGGTGCAGGCGCAGGTTGCGTTGGCGTCGGAGGAGCGCTCGTGGCGTCGGGTCCAGCTGCTTTTGTAGTAATCGGCGTGGGAGGGCCAATTGTAGTTGGCGGCGGATTCATTGTGGAATTTTGCGGCTGCGCGGTCGTCGGTTGTGCGCTTGTAGCCGGAGCACTCTGCGGGACTGCCGGGGCGGTCGCAGCGGGTTGAGTTGTGGTAGCCGGCGGCGTTGTGGCCGTTGTCTGTGAAGGTGGAGGCGCAGGGGTAGTAGCTCTGGTTCGCTGTGCGGCTGCCCAGCTTGCACAGCTCAAAATGAGCGCAAACGTAAAAAGGCGTGTCGTCATCAAATTTTCTCCCGTCTGTGATTCCGCAATTGCGCAGTTGCGGTGCGTGTCTTCTTGAAGTGTGGAACTTGCGGTCAGGAGTGCCTATCCGGAGAATGCCGTAGTGACGAGGGTTGGCGACGATGATGCCGATGAGAAAGCAGATTCCTCGGGCCAGCGCCCTTCCGCATGAAGAGAAAAGAAGATGCGGAATTACTTCTGGTATTGCGTGGGTTGTGGACCCTTTTCTAGCGTAGGACGGTCCCAGATCCAGCCTTGCCGAGTGTAACTCGCTAACTCGAAATCTTGTGTGAGTTCGAGCGCATCGGTGGGGCAGGCATCTTCACAAAGACCGCAGAACATGCAGCGGCTCAGATCGTAGGTGAAATTCGTGAGTTCCTTGCGTCGAGTCTTCTCATTGCGCTCGCTCGAGACCACAATCAGATGCTCAGGACAAGCCAAGGCACACAGGTCACAGGCAATGCACATGGTCTCATTCGTATCGGGATTGACATTGAGCCGCGGCGCTCCGCGATAGCGCTCGGCGACCTGCGGCCGCTCCAGCGGATATTGCTCGGTGTAAATCTCTTTGGGATCCTGATAACGAAAAGTGACCTTCAGCCCTTGCAACAGGTCTACGAGGAAGACTTTGCGGAGAAGGCTTGGCATGCCCATGACACGGGTAGCATACCACGCGAGTTCAGATTCGCCCACCGTTGCACCACCATGCACATGCAGAGAATGAAGAAATAAGCCTCTTTCTTAAACACAAGCAAAGTTCACGATCATAAAATCCAACGTTGGCTGATGCCGATTTCTGCATTCTGAGGGGCAGTTAGCAATCCGTTCGGACATGTCAGATTGATCGTCGAAATCCTCGAAGTGGTAGTAACAAAAGCCCATTTGAAACGTCTTTAGGAATAGGAAATAAGGGAACTTCCGCCGCCCGAGTTGCGTATTTCCGATTAGAGGA
>DATJWZ010000055.1:0-20360 GCA_035500795.1 Candidatus Eiseniibacteriota bacterium
CCGGCCCGCAACGGAGCCACACCATGCGCTAAAGCGGGAGCAGAAGAACTGGCTGACGCCACAGAAGCTCCTTAAAAGTTCGACAATGACAAAAGAACTTTTCATTATCGTGCCCGTGAAGAAGTGAAGTCAAGGAATGGAGATGGTTACTGTAATGCGGGTTGATCGGTCCCCAAATGTGGAAACGGCCCTCCTCCGCTGCACGTCAAGGGAAGCTCCACGTTTCATCTACTCTCAAGAAGTTGCTTCAGCACGTCGAACGAATCCACCACGACATCTGCTCCGGCTGCCTTCAGGGATTCACCATCGAAGGTGGTGGAGATCGCCACAGCAAAGCATCCCGCTCCCTTCGCCGCTCTCAATCCATTCATCGAGTCCTCAATGATCCAACAATCCTGCGGGTTCAATTCCAAATCGCGCATCGCGATCTGAAACACTTCCGGATCGGGCTTCGGACGGTGACGTCTGCCTGCATCCACGATTGTCTCGAACGGATTGCCGATGCCAAGCAGCCTGAGCCCCGCCTCGCGATTCCGGGCAGTGGCCGAAGTAGCGAGGGCAATGCGGTAATTCGTTTTCGCCCATGAGACAAAGTCCGCGGCGCCCGGAACCGCCTTCATCTCGTGTTCAATTTTTTCGAAGATCTGATGCTTGCGATGCAGCCACTCGGCAATTTGATCCGTCGAGAGCCCTCGTTCACCAAGAACTTCCGGGATCATGGTGGCGTCGGGTCGTCCTTTGTAGCTGTCATAAACGGACTCGGGCAATATGAAGCCAACTTCACCAAACATGATCTCCTTGGCCCGCTTGTGCAGCGGCTCGGAGTCGACGAGAACGCCATCCATATCGAAAATCAGAGCTTTGGGTTTCAGGACGCTTGCCGTCACGGTACGAGTTAGATGTAGTCCTCGGGAAATTGCTTCGCGCACCATTCCAGGAGTTGTCGAAATGCGGCCCCTCGATGACTGTACTTGGATTTCTGCTCTGCCGATAACTCTGCAAAGGTTTTCTGAATTTGCGGAAAATAGAACAGCGGATCGTATCCGAATCCGTTTGTTCCATGCGGAGCCTCAAGAATCGTACCATCCGCTGTTCCACGAAAAGCGGCGAGCATCTTACTATCGCGCGCCGCAACCAAAACGCAGACGAACCGACCGGTGCGCTTTTCAGGAGGCAGACCCTTCAATTCTCGTATTACCCGAGCATTGTTCAGGTCATCGTCCGTATTTGCATCTGCAAGGTGCGGTTCCTCGGCCGCATATCGCGCCGAGTGCACCCCCGGCGCTCCGCCGAGTGCATCGATCTCAATTCCAGAGTCATCCGCCAGAACAATTTCGCCCGGAACATACCGGCTATATTCCTCAGCTTTCTTGCGGGCGTTCTCTTCGAAGGTCTTTCCATCTTCGACGACGAGAGGTAGTGAAGAAAAGTTCGGGATGCCGGCGATTTGAATCCCATGCACAGCCGCTGCCCCAGCAAAGTCACGCAGTTTGCCAGGATTCGAGGTGGCAATCAAAATCTTCTTCATCGTCCTCAGTGGCCCCCTCTGCTGCCTGTGGTGAGAGATTGTGCTTTTGTACGAAGAGTTCTCGAACGAAACACCCACCCTAAGAGCCCAAGCGCCGTCGCGGCCGATATCCATCCGCCCAGGGACCGATCCCAAGTCCGCCGAAACTGAATCTCCACCTGATTCATACCCCCTTCGACCGGCACCAGCATCTGCCCGGCTTTCGGACGAGACCTCGTCGTCACCTCATTGCCATTGACTCGAGCACTCCACGCTGGATAAGAAAACAGACGCAGCACCACCTGATCTGCCGTCGAACTCTGCACCGTGAACTCTTTCTTCTCCGCTCCCCAGCGTTGCACTCGAATGTCCGCGTGTGCCGCGCCTTGCATGGTTACCTCGCGGGCATCTTTGTCGATTGCTCCGGGATCAGCGCCCAGCGGCGTGTATTCATCCGTTCCTTCGTAGCCCACCCCTGTATACATGTTGTCCTGCATCTCGCGCAGATCGGCAGGAGTATCCCACCAGGGCTCCTGTACGCGATGCCACGCCACAAACACAACAACCAATGAGAGCAGGCACACGCACCCGCGCATCCACCAGTGTCTTAGCCCCGCCGTGATCAATAGCGTAAAGACCATGCTCAGACACAACAGCCATCGCCACGGAAACTGCATGAATCGCATTTTCGGAAGGATGTTCCAAAGGAAAAGCGAAAACGGAAACATCACCACGATGCAGGCCGCAGCCCATATCGCAACAGCCAACCATAGATTGCGCTGCCGCTGTCGCCATCCCTTCGCAAGCAATGCGCCTAGACCAACGCTGATCATCTCCAGCACTGCGACCCACGAGACGACGCGATTGAACTTGTCGTGATCAAGATCCGTTGTGTGGACGAATAAAAAATTGTCTACCGGCCTCGACCCTGCTGAGATCGCATTGGCAATTTCAATCCACCTTTGTTCGTAAATCGCTGGCAACAAATAGAAAGCCGCAATGCAGGCGCCCAGAATGACCGCACCGGTCGCGACCAGCAACAACTCTGTCGATTTCTTTTTCCAGGCAAGAACAACCACCAGCAATGCCAGAGAATAGTGGATCATCACCGCTGCCGGCGCATTCGTCAGCCACGAGGCAGCCAACAGAAACCCCAGCGGGACCAAGGCTCGGCGCTCGCCCTCCGCCGCACGTAGGACCAGCAATAGAAGCAGTGGAATCAGGCAACTCGCGAGCAATTCCGCAAACGCGCTGCGCCAGTAAACAATCACCAGGTGATACGGATTCACCGCATAGAACGCGGCGGCAAACGTGGCGTCCTTTCGATCAAACCAGTGATGTGCCAGCACAAACATCGACGAACCGGCCAGCACAAGCGCAATCCAGATGAACACTGGAGAAGAAATCGTCCAGGGAAAGATGAGACTAATCAATCCGCCAAGCGTCCACGACGCAGGCGGATAAAAAATAAATCGCGGCTCCCCGTATCCGAAATTTGCCAGTTCGGCCCACCGTGGATACAGAATTCCGTGCCTCCATTGGCTCAGCACTTCAAGCCACGAGTACAAATGAAACTCAACGTCGTGTCCGGATGGAGTTCCAAAAAAAAAGAAAGGAATTTCTACTGCAAAGCAGGCGGCACCAATCGCCAATAGCGGTGTCCACAGCAGTTGCGGAAACTTCTCGCGCAGTGCCATCCCGTCTCCCGTTGCGCCAGATGTTCCCAGAGTGTTCCTCGAAAATGCGGATTTCAACAGAACCGAAAAGTCGGACCGTCCCAATTTAACTCAGATTTAATATTGCTGAAATCTTTACGCAACGCGCGGACGGTACTGTACTCACAATTGGGGTGGAACAGACCACGAGGAATTGAGGGATCCGCGTCAGAGACGGGGCTCGGGTTCTTCAATTCTTCGGATAAACCCGAAGCCTCTCGTTCTCTTCGCATCCTGCCTGATCGACCTGCCGAATTCCTGCCCAAAACTTCCGCTGAATTCCTGCCACGGGAGGCTTTTTGGAGTTCGCGACGCAACCGTCGTCGGCACAGACGCCAGAAACAAGAGAGAATTCAAGCTAAAGAGGCAAATGCTGAGGTACGAGGCCAGGGGCAAAATCTAATTTAGGGGCTAGGTTCAACGCCCACAAAGAAATTCTAAACAGACGCCGCAGCTTCAGGATTTCGCTGATGCTGTAGCTCAGACAGAAATTCTTCCTGCTGCAGCGAAGCTCCCCGGCGGAGCAGATCGAGCAAAGGATCTTCCATCTCTTCGTCTGGATTGGCGGGCTTTTCGGAATGTTCAAACTGCGTCAGATCAGCGACCAGCGCTTTCGGAGAAATGTCCAGGTCCGGCATCGTGCCGGGGCAGCTACGCAGAAAATTAATGACATTCTCGACCTGCTGACGTTGCTCCGCAGTACGGGAAGGGAACTCGACGCCCATTCCGTGCCCCGGATGCGCCACGCGCACCATCGCATCAGCATGCACTTCGTGATCTTTCGTTCTCAGACAAAAGTCAATGAGTGACCCCTCGGGAAACGGCGCGTCCGTCTCGACGTAGCATCCACCTAGGCTTAAGTCCGTCAACTTGCAGTGCGGGACCGTTTCATCAGGAACAGTACCGTAAGCAGCAGCGGCCTTGCGCAACCACGCCTTCAGCTCAGACACTTTTTCCGCTTGAAGGTCAAGGAACTGAACGCCAGTCTGGCCATTCGGATTCGCCCAGGCGACCTGGCCGTGCCCTTCAACCTCTACCTCTCCATCAGGCAATTTGAAATGAAACGCCAGCAACGCCGGAGCCACTTGCGGCTCGGCTGTGAGCACATCCATGCCGGTTTCCGATAGATCCAGCAATATGCCATCCAGCTTGCGGGTGTCTGGCAATGTGATTTCGACCGGAGCCTGAACCGGAACGCGGAAGGCTTTGCGCCGTTCGCGGTTCAACATGGCAGCAGCCGCACGCAAGGCTGCTTTGGCGGCATCTTCCGATACCGGTTTATAGAGCACAAAATGAGCTCCACCGCTCAGAATCTGCCGCACCTTCGCCGTGTCAGCGACCAGTGCAATACTCAGCGGCGACAGCCCCAATGCCTTGGTCTGGTCGAGGACGGACTTCGCTGCCGCTGCATCGTCAAAATCGACAATCAGCGCGTCGAACTTCTGGTGCTGGATGCGTTCGATCGTGGTCTCGAGATCGCTCGAGCGGTCCATGACGATACCAAAGTCAGGCAGAACTCTGGCTAATACGTCTGCCGCGGAATCATCGCTCGAAACCAGCAGTGCTTGAAGGTTCATGACTCGATCGGATCGTGCCGTCCTTTGAGATTACGGCCAGCGAGGAGCGGCCGGACGCGAGGACTTGGAGGCGTTTGCCCCAGAGGAACCCGCCGATGCCTTTGCCGCCATCGCATCGCCCTCAGTGCCGGCTTCGTCTACATCGCCCAGAACGACGTTGTCTTCCTCGTCGCTCTCCGCCAGCAGAGGAGCCACTTCGCGGAGCTTCTCCGCAGCCTGCTGGAGCATCTCGATCTGTTTGCCAAGTTGGGCGTATTTCGCCTGCTTCTGACGCAGGACCTCGTGAATATCCTTCATACAACCCCCTGTTGGCAATTTAAGAAGGGGACCCTAGGCGGGTCAACGGTAATCCCCCCAAGGCGATTACTGCGGTAATGGGAAACCAACGGTCGTATCCGGTCGCCACTGGATCTGAAGGCTTGTATTGGGGCATCGCTTCAGCCGCTGCCCTACACGCCAACTGCCTGAAGGGATTTCAGGCGGACCCCTAACCCGTCAACGAAGGCAGTTTGCTCGCCGAGCCCAGCAGGAAAATCGCTCCTACCACGATGCTGTAAGCCGATGTCAGCAGTGTTAAAGCTCGCAGCGCACCAGGTTTCGCGAAGCTCGCCGAGAACAGCCCTGCCGCCGACGCGCACATCAGAGTATTCATTGCCAGCAGCCCAACGATGAAAGCCAGAAGTCCTAGTAGTCCGGCAGCCGTGCCCCCGAGATTGGCCGCCATCAGGAACAACAGAATCTGGGTCGGCGTCTCCGCTCCCAAACCATGGATTACTCCCACCAAAAAAGTTGATGTCGTCCCGTAACCATCTTTGAATACCTGCGGAGCCTCGACGCGCGTTCCGCCAAACAACTGGCTCAACCGCCAGTACACCCATAGTGCCCCATTGATAAGCAAGGTGATCCGGGTCTTGGGCCGGTGCGAATGCGTCGACGGCCGAAAAAACGTTCCCAGAACATAAATGCCGAGCACTAACAGTGTCACTCCCACAAGCCGCTCAGCCCAGCGGTCGCTTGCCGGAGGCAATGCCAGCCGAAACGCCACCGCGCACGAACCCAGCACCGCAACAGTGGTCGTGTGCCCCAGCACATACAGCAGGCCGTAGCGCATGGCATCGCGCGCCCGTAACTGGACACTGCTAATGTCCGTAATCGCCGCGATGTGGTCGTAATCCAAACCGTGACGGAAACCGAGCGCGACCGCCGACCCCAGAGCCAGCCGTAAATTGACAGGATCAACCATGCTAGAGACTGCGCCTCGACGCGGCGCCGGCATCTTGCCGGCACCTTGCGGAAGTGTCCCGGCGACGCGGCGCGTGCACAGACCCTGTAGGCTAGCACACCTGTACGTGGGATTTACTTTGCCGTGGTTTTCTTGGAACTGGCGGCTTCTTTGGCGGCTGGCGCCGATTCGCCCGTCTGACTGGCAATCATTTCACGCAGTCTTCGCGAAAGGATCGATGCCAGCGATCGATAAAAACGCGAGCCAAGGTGGGGAAACAACTCAAACAACGACTGCAGTGTTGGACGGTCGATGTAATAAGCCTCGGTGTCGCTCTGCGCGACCACGTCGGCCGTGGCGGGCAATTCGTCGATAAACGAGATTTCGCCACAAACTTCGCCGGGACCAAGATCAGTTGTCCGGCCTTGTCCCGGAATCTGTACCGTCGCCGTCCCTTTCAGGATCAGAAATACTCCGTGTGTCCGCCGCGACTGTTGCACCAGATGCTCGCCCGCCTTGAACTGCCGCCGCACCGCCTTATCGGCAATCAGAGCCCAATCGTTTGCCGAAAGATGTACTAACCCGTTTTTGGATGAAGTCAATACTGACAGGTCTTGCTGCTGACTGGCTTTGACCATGGCGCGCTCTGGTTCGCCCATAACGGAAGAATTCGTAAAGAAGTCGTAAATCTTCGAAACAACAGGGCTTAGGAGAGATTATCAGAAGGCAAGCGCAAGGGATATCCCTACGGTATCTCTAAAGTCACCGAAGTGCTGGTTTTTTGAGGCGAAGCATGGTGCGCCCTGAGAGATTCGAACTCCCGACCTTCTGGTTCGTAGCCTTATAATTTTTGTTGATTCGGCGCAACTTACGAACCATTTTAGCTGTTTAGTTGGACCCAACTTTGGACCCAAGTGCAGATAGATACACGTCGATATTAGTACAGAACCCCCCGGCAGAGATGCCGGGGTTTATTTTTATTGTTGTGTCTGGCATTGTTGTTTCGTGGATATCCACTTGACGCCATTGCTGGTCAGGACCGCCATATCGATGTTACCTCCTACCGATCCAGAGTCATCGAATCTTCTAGTCAACTGTCCCAGCGCCTGAATTCTTCTTTCAGGACTATATGCATCGATTTGCTTGTGCCAACTCTTCGCCCGGTCACTGCGGTCAGCCAAGAATTCATCAAGGATATCCATGTGGCCGCTACCCATAGGGAGTCCATTGAGAGCGATCTCAGCTATCCTGTGTTCAAAAATTGGCCCATTTGATGGGGATTGTTTGACCGTAAGTTCATCGTCAATTGCTTCGATGCTTCCAAAGAGACCGACATTGAAGTACAGCGCCGTCATCATACCTCCGTCTGGATTATGAACCCCGCTGCAACCCACAAAGTCCGTTGTATGGAGGCGCAGTTCTTCATCCCAGGCCAACATGAAGTCCTTCGCCCTGACCACTTTATTGCTGATTCTCAACCGTTTGTATACGGACAGTGCAGTCTTTTGGGCGTCCCACTCGTTGTGCTGGGAGACCTGACAGACGCGAGTCCCCGAAAAAGTAAAAATTGCTCTATTGTCGAATGCGACGATTTTGCAGCCCTGATCAGTGGCTATCTTGTGAGTACTATCAAGCTCCCGACTGTCAGCGGAGACTATTGCCTTCTCTGGAGTGACCGAGAATATGATGGCCGTCCCGGATTTTTGCTGCGCGACAGCACTCGAACTGACTAGCCCCACACCTATCAAAACAAACATACGATAGAGCGAATTCATGCAGAATACCCCGTCCGCGACGTTAACCTCGCATCCCCGTCGCACGTTTTCGTGTCAGGATGTTGATGCCAATGTTACACCCCAAACTCGAGTAATACGCGGCACACATCCCGCGTGTGTCACTTGCTTTTGTCGTTAGCCATCCGGCGCACATTCAATGGTGACGATCAACACAGCGCAGCACTCCGCAGTCGCATATTCTGGAAACAGTTCAGCACTTCCGTCCACTCTTGCTGAACAATGACCGGCGCCGGGAACTGGGAGATGGTTCACCGGCGCCGGACAGGAAAGGGAACCATGAAAAAGCAGAAGACGTTCGATGCACCGTGTCCACGTTGCGGAATGCCAGTAGTCGGCAAGGCCAACGATCACTGCCTCTGTGGTGCTGCACTCCGTCCAACCAAGAAGTAGTTCCTTCCACCACCTTCCGACAGCAATGTCGGAACGGTTCACGCAACCACCTAACACACTTCCCGGTTGTGCAAATGCTATGACCCTGCCACGCAAACCGCACCGGGGATGCGTTGCATGTCAACGGAAAAGATGTGGTTTGACTGATCCACGAATTCGTGGATCATCCTAGAATATCTTCTTCCACCGTGGCACCCAGATCTTTACCGCGTCTATCCGAGCCCAAATAGGCTCGCATTCAGAACTCCGGTTTCCACCGCTGCCAACCTGCGCAGTATCAACGCATTGCCGTGCATGTCGCTGCCTCGAACCCTGTAAATTAACCTGTTTTTATGTATCTTCCACTTAGTACAGGTAGTTAGTCAAAACGACATGTATTTGATAGGTAGTCGTTTCGACTGCGACATAAGCTGCCGGCGTCGTTGCGATTAGCCTTAGGTGTACGATATACATCTGGAAACCCGAGCAACATAGACTGACTCCCATAGCAGCTAACCCTATAGGCCAGAGCACCGTAGGTAGTACCTTGGGGTTCCCTTGGGATGGCCTTGCATGGCCCTGCAGCGACATGGGGATTGTCCGTTACATATTGTAACACTGGCAGTCCCGTGCCAATAACCTCTGCGTTTTCACTGTCTTCTACCTAGCCTAGCAATGCATTTGCAAGGCAATCCCAAGGGAAAACCCGATACCTGGCGTACCTGGGACGCCAGGTACCTCCCCGGTGTTCCTGCCCACTGGCCAGTAAGCTGGGCGAGTATTCCTAGCTATTATGCCCGGGTGTATATCGTACGTTTTTATAACTGGCCAGATACCCTAGGACAGGAACTCTAGCCCTAGGAACGATACGTCCCAAGGACGTAAGGTACCCATGCACTACGCCTAGCGTAGTAGATACCCTCAGGAACTCAATAAGAAGCCGATACAGCGATAATTCCGAACGGGATGACCCAAACCACCAACCAATGAAAAACCCCGGCGGTTAGGCCGGGGTACGCGTGGCGGATTCCGCGATCACAAGGTTTCGAGGACTCCTCAAAACCGTCGCGGAAGGGTCACTGTGCTTGCATGATCCTGTAAACAGCAACCGGAGACCATTCACACCCTCTTGACGTTTGGATGCCGCGTTGGTTCAGGCCATCGGCAAGTGCTGCCAGCGTTTCACATCCTGCAGACCGTAGTTCGTCCAATATGGGTGCCAGATCACGCGCACGCTGCGCTGCCTTGGCGCTGCGCACTGCATTACCTGCACGCGAACCCTTGCGCTGGTAATCAACGATATCGGGATTGCCCTCTGGTTTCCATCCGCGCCGCATCTTCGCCTGTAATGCAGCGCTGGTGCGCGCACTGATCTGCTTCCGTTCATAATCCGCGAAGATGGCCAGCATCTTAATCATCGTTTCGTTAGCCTCTGCGCAGTCCGTTGCGCGAAACCTAGCACCCTCATGGAGTAGCTTCTCTACGAAGTAGCTATCACGCGACAGACGATCTAGTTTAGCTACCAGCAACGTAGCACCATACACCCTGCAGCTTGCCAAGGCCTTGCTGAGCTCTGGCCTGTCATTACGTCCGCCGGATTCAATTTCCTGAAAGGTACCACATAGCTTTCCACCTACTGCCTGTAGGTAGTCGGCAATCATCTTCTGCTGGCCTTCTAACCCTAGGCCAGATCGTCCTTGACGTTGAGTGCTCACTCTCAGGTAGGCTATGTACTTTTCCATAGTATTTATGCGCCTTTCCGCTGCTTTTGCATTCCGCTGCACGACCATGCAAGGGAATGTAACGTAGGAATGAACCCATAGGAAGTTACATTAGGTGACAAAGTAGAGAGATTCCTTGCTACGGTCTGCGCTTGGCATGGTATGGCGCAGGTTATACTTTGGGTAGTACGTCGGTACCCCGGATTTTCTTAGCTCTCCGCACAGTGTCTACAACGCTCACAGGAGTCCTGGGAGCGTAAGTGGTATGTGTGGAGGAACTCCTCCGCACATCCTGGATCTGATTAGATCCAGGGTCACCACAGGGTATCCGTATCCCCTGGGGATACGCACTGCCGACATTAGTGTCGGCACATGACGTGATGCACGATCCCCAGAGTCTGGGGATCGTCACCACTGCCGTTTCCACCGATGCTCAGCGGAGTCCGCGGAGCATCTCCCCATTTTTATTTGCATCCCTGTAAATGCAATGCTTACACCCACTTATAAGTGACTTAGTGAATTCTAAGGTAATTTGGTGTAACTTGATGCAGATTTCAGTTGACAACCAACACTTTTCGTGGTACTATAAGAATAGGGCAATACGTTTAAGCAAGCCCACCTACCTGTTGTAAATTTCAACACAATCGAGAATGGCAATGAAACCTATTACACCTGATTATGACAGGGAAACCCCTGTCCGGCGCACTCCCTTGGAGCGCGCGCAACAAGCTAGGATCACCGACTTAACCACAGAAATCAACAACCTGAGGGCCATCATTCGCAAGGAACGTGTCCGGCATAACCGCCTAGAGGCAGCGTTGTCGAAGTACCAAGCGATTCTGGAATCCACAATCACAGAACAGCGCGAAGCGTTCAAGACGCTGGGCAAAGAATTGGTTCCCAGCGCACTGAGGGTCAGCTAATGCCAGCAGCCACGATTGGAGTAGGCGCACAGCTTGACAGCGTATTGCGCCGTGCGTTCAGCGATGCCAGCATCAGGCTGAGACCTGACACAAGGATGACCGATGTTGTCGAAGCGCTGGGCGCCATGGGAGTGACCGCTGAACTCGAGGACGGCAACATCCTAATGTTGCGACAGGGCACAACGGAACTACACACCGTGAAAGCGTTGCGCAATTTCGTAGCGATGCCACAGCATGAGAAGTTCATCGTAGTGGAAGGCCAGCATCCCTATACGTGGTCGCTGCAGAAGAAAGTCGAATACTTGAGAACACACACCGCCGAAGAGTACCGCGCATTGATCCAAGCGCCGGTGCTGGAAGCCGGTGTCCGAGTGCTTGACGCGAACATGTCCCGGGAAGACTACGACAACCTAACGACCAAAGAGAAAGTGCAGTTTATTCGCGAATTCGGTGCTGGCGGCGTTCGCTTGGTTATGTCGAAACCGTGGAAGGCCACAAAGTGAACCACACACCTGCAGGATCGCGCCAGCAGGCGAAAGAACTCGCGCAGCAGCGCTGGGAAGTGCTTTTCCCGTTCGATTTGGACAGCGAATTTTGGGACTGGGCCTTCGATCAATATTGCGCCGGCGAAGTGCTCGAAGCTGAGAAGCTGTGCGCAAAGTATGTGCGAGACAAGAACCCCGAAGTGATCGTCAACAACCTTCGCTATTGGTTAGACCGCGTGCACTCGGGAAAAACAACCGCTCTGCAATTCAACTAAACACAAGTTTCCCGCCACACTCTTCGTTGCCCTTTCTCCTGTGCGCGGGAAGGGGCCAGTGGTCCGTAAACCGCTGGCCCACCTGAGAAAAGGCAAACATCCTATAGGAGAAATGCAATGAGTGAAGTCAAAGTTCAGGATTCCCCAGCAGTACCATCCGGCGCACAGCGACCACTAAGCGCAGACCTAGAGCAAAAGAACCGGTCAGGATTCGTCGGAAATCAGAACCAACACAAGAATGCGATCGGCCGCGGCGTCGAAGTGAACCTTTCCGCAACTTCCGCGGCAGTGAAACCGAACATCGAAGCCGGCGAAGGACAGCGCGAATCAGCTTCTGTGTCCCAGATGGGATGCAACGGTATCGCAGTCAACGTGAAGCCGGTTGACCGGCGCACCATCGAAGGCAGCTATTCGGGCGATTCTCGCGCGAAAGGTTCTCCAGCAGTATTGCCAGCGAACCCCGGCCCGAGGGAGCAGATGACACAGGCGCCGTTCTCAGGGAAACGATAATGAACCCATACACCGAAGGACTCTGCCAAGAAGACATTTTGCAGCAGATCCCAGAGCTAGAAGCACAGCTTGCCAATACAAACGGCGACAACCGCGAAGCGACTGCAAAACACCTCGCGGCACTCCGTGAGGCATTGAATGCCACAGCCTAAAGTGCTGTGCTTGGTACTTGGTTCATTGGAGCGTGAGGGGTGGATAAATCCAAACCTCGCGCTCCAGCTAATCAAGTACGCCAAGGATGACCGCTTCAACGTCGAAGTGGGAACTGTGACAGGTTATCGCCCACATGACACCGCACGGAACGCTGCGATGGTAGCGGCACGGCAAGCAGATCCCGATTGGATCATCCAGCTTGATAACGACGTAGTCCCGAGCGTATCCCCGCTGGATATCATCGCGAACGCACCGAAGGATGCCGCAGTCATTGGCGTATCGTACGGCATCTGTGGCCGCGGTTGTGTCGGCAAGGATGTGCCGAAGCTGTATCCACCGAGCGCAGCCAAGCAAGTAGCAGATTACGAACCTGCCACAGAACTCCCCGGCGGGGTGTTGTGCATCAACAGCGTAGTGCTGCGCAAGTTTCCCTGCGGACCTTGGTTCCAGATCAATACCAAGGCCGGAAGTGAAATTCTGGAATGGGGAGCTGGTGAAGATTCTCACTTCTGCAATCTGGTACGCAGCGCCGGACTCAAGGTGTACCTGCACAAGAGCCGCGCCGGCCATCTGCACACGGTAGATGTATCCACACTCGTTTAACAAGTTTCCCGCGGGAATAGGTTACCGCGGGAGTTTCCTACGCTGCGAGTAAAAACCCCAAAAAGACGCGGCGTGAGCGAACAAAGGGCAGGCGGGTTCCTTCCATTTCCTACCTGCCCGATATTTCCAGAAAGGCACCCATGACACACCTTGGATTGATTGCAGTCTGCAGCGCAGCGATTGCAGCGATGCGGAAAGACCCGGATCATTCATTTGAAATTGCGCGGGAGACCTCCCGCAAAGAGTTTGGAGAAAACAGCGATGTTATCGAACGAGAACAAAGCCGCAGCGACTCCTGAGGAATTGGCAGTCGCTTTCAGAGATGCCGCCAACTTCGCGCGAAGGTTAGGTACGCAGTTGGTCTCATTCGAGCGGCACCCGGACCCGAAAGCGCACCTGAACCTACCGAACCCCACAGATGCAACGTTTATTAGAGTGGCAAGGCCACAACCAAGGGTTCTGCCCGTTACGGATGACGTGAAGCAGCACAACGAATATGTCAGTTCATTAGGCCGGACAGGTAAACCATGCCGCTAACACTTCGCGAAATTGCAGCGATTCTGAACGTATCGCTTAGGCAGGTTCAGCGGTACGCAGCCGGCGGGTACCGCGGCCATGTGCTACCCACATCGAAGGTAGGACACTCGCAGGTAGTCGATTCGACCGATTTTGAACAATGGTTGAAGTTGACCGGCCTTGGTTCCAAGGGAACCCCGGAACCAGAGCCGGAACCAGAGCCCCAGGTATCGCCGGAACCATCGGCGGATTCCGCCGACGTACCAGCGCCGGAACCCGCGGCACCAAGCGTCCCGCGTCCCGAGCACCTGATACCGGCCAACCCAAACGGTGCGCTCACCAATTGCCCACATCCCAATTCATCGAACTGGTGCACACCGGAAGCGATGCAACATCACGTAGAAGCAGAGGCACGAAAGCTGGTAGCGCAGTACCGCGGTTCAGGAGGAACACCCCATGAATACGATTACGAAATCTGAGAAGTTGCTTTACTCCCGCGCGGAAGCTGCGCAGTTGCTTGGCATTCATCCGCGGACCCTAGATCGTCTCATCGCTGAGAAGCGATTGACGGCGGTCACGATTGGCGATCGGCCCATGGTTTCGAGATCTGCGTTAGAGAGGTTCGCCGGTGTCACTGCTAAGGCGTAGGTGTTGGCGAATTATTTTGGGCTATGTACCGACGTGCTCTGTACCGTCCCCTGTGAAAATCAGCATAACGTACACAGCAAGATCGAAAACGAGAGGAGTAGAGGAGTGCTCAAGAAATGGTTCAAGGATGGTCCTGTGCTCTCTCCTGAAGAGAAGCACTCACTGTTTAAAGAGATACGTGACGCTTGCCAAGTAGGCACAGACGGATGGTCCGATTGTTGGCTATACCCGGACAAAAACAGCTCTGGGTATGGAATGAAATGGTTGGGTGGTAAAGCTTATGCAACATCCCGGATTATGCTGGCGCTGGCAACCGGAGAGAGTCTTAGCATTCCCTTCGATGCCTGCCACAAGGTGGCCATCTGTCCTTATCGCAACTGTTGTAATCCGGCGCATCTGGAGTGGAAGAACCACAGCACCAATTGCGCCGACAGAGAAGCGCACAAGAGAGATAACCTAGAAATGTTCTCCTTCTGGGAGAACCATGCGTGGATCGATGGGGTATTCCATATTGGCCAGATGGACCCAGCGCACCCAAAAGCCAAGGCATCCAAGGAGCACAGTCAAGGATGTTCTGAAGCACCCTACATGGTTGCTCAGTCGGATATAACCTCTTGTTTATCAGCAGATAGCGTCAGCATCTGAGAGATACGGAAGCGCACCCAAGGGGCATTATCTATGCCACAGCTTAGGCACTCCCATGTCCTTGCAACGACCTTGCAATGGCACTGCAACGGCCCTTGCAATGCTCCCTGTCCTACGGTGTCTGCCTCTTGTTAAATATCCACCTGCACTAGCCCAAGGTAAGAACCATTCTGCCGGACCCCGGGGTATTGGCCGGGGTGCTGGCCGGACTCGCGCAACGTACGCTGTACGTACAGGAGCCGGATGACTCGAACCTGAGCATCTGGCTTCGATCTTATGCAAGCAAATCAGAGCAGTGATGTGGCCGTGCTTGACGTGCGTGGTACGCTGGCCACAGTTGCGCCGGATCAGCGGACACGGAGACGAAAGTCAATGAGCCGTCGATCTGGACAGAAGGGAAGTGTAGTTAAGAAGGGAACCATGTGGCACGTTCGCTATTACGTTGACGTTCCGAATCAGGATGAGCGTGAACGCAAGAGCGTGGCAGTTGGACCCTGTGTTGGAGCGCAGAAGTTAACCAAGTCGGAAGCACAACGCAAAGGCACAGAGATAATCGCAGCGCTGGGAGTGAACACAGAAGAGCACTTGCAGCGTGCGACCAATCCAAACCCGATCACGTTCAAGCAACATGTGAAATGGTGCAGAGAAAACCGAAGTGCATGGCTTGAAGGGAAGCCCGGACCTATTCGCACGATGGAAAGCCAGTTGGAGAAGCACATCCTTCCAAGGTTCGGCGATCTGCTTTTAGAGTCCGTTGATGAAACCGCAGTGCAGGAGTTCATCAGCGACCTGAAGCGCAGGACGTTCGAACGCAAGAACAAGAAGGGCGATGTGGTCAAACGGTACAAGTTGAGCCGCAAGACGATTCTTAATATCGTCGGCGTGGTAAAGCTGGTACTAGGCAAGAAGGTTTGGGGACTCTGGGAATTGGACTATGGGAGACCCGTCAACGCAGTGCAGCCGTACTTCACCGATGAACAACTGACGAAAATCATCGAAGCAGCAGAGGGACAGTACAAAGTTCTCTTTGCCGTGCTTGCTGGCACAGGGATGCGAATCGGCGAAGCTGCTGGCCTGTACGTGGAAGACGTGGACCTAGAGCACGGTGTCATCTCAGTACGCCGCGCCGTCTGGAATGGGATTGAACAAACTCCCAAGACAGGGGCAGGAGTACGGGAAATCGACATCGCGTCAGAACTGGCAACATTGCTGCGCGAGTACATAGGAACGCGGAAGGATGGCCGACTGTTCAAAGCACGGAACGGCTCACCACTCAGCGCCAACAATGTGCTCAAACGAGTGCTGCATCCAATTCTCGCGAAGCTGGGTCTGCCGAAGTCCGGCAGATTGCTCCATGCGTTTCGGCATTCGCGTGTCACAGCGCTGCGCAAAGCGGGGACGCCGGAGGATTTACAAAAGCAGTGGATCGGGCATACCTCATTGACCACCACCGACCGATATAGCCACACTGATCAAGAGTTGGAGTATCGGCGTCAAATGGCCAATCAGGTAGGACTGAACTTTAAATTGGACCCAATGGACCCAACAGTGAATGTTGAGGAGTTGCTTGCAAGTGCTTGAGGGGAAATGGTGCGCCCTGAGAGATTCGAACTCCCGACCTTCTGGTTCGTAGCCAGACGCTCTATCCAACTGAGCTAAGGGCGCTTCTCAACAAGAAAGGATGCTTGGAGTTTATCACAGCATCCTTGGCACGCATCGGAGGATGCTCAGTGTTCCGTAAGGTCCCAAAATGAACTGCACGGACATACTCGAATTAAGCCGATCATCTTTTTCTTCGCGGCCTTTGTGGTGGCCAAGGTTGTTGTTCGGGGTTCACACGTGTTCGAGTCAGGTGAATCCTTCAGAGATCCGATCTACGCCGGTGGACGGTTATCAACAACCGGAACTGGCCCAGTTCTTGCCTTCGAACGCTGAAGTAAATCTTTCCAACTGCCGGGAAATTCCTACGCCTGAGTTACCTCTGTGACCACTTGTTTTCAGTGATTTAGAAACGGCATGCGGCTTGCTCTATAGAACAGCAGACGAAGTGGCGCGCAACGGGGTGCTTCAGAGAATAACTTCGGCCAGAGGTTTTCTGTGAGCACCCCTTGCTTTACTTGGCGCTTCGGTCTGCCCTCCCCACCCTCGTTTCAGCGGCAGTGAAGTCAGATGGAAGAGTAGTATTCGTCGTATATTTCCATAAAGCCTGGCTGCAGAGGCAGCAATTGTCTTCCAGACTCATCAGGCTTCGAATCTTCCGATCACGCCAAGGCGACTTGACCCTTTACATCGATCCCCGCACTGCGCAACAGCTTGGCGACAGAGTCCTGTTTCATCCGTGACGCATCAAACTGCACAGTCACGGTTCGCTGCGTCGAGTCAAACCGCACACGTTGTATGCCATACACCTCGCGCATGCTGTCGATCGCGCGCAGCTCCGCCTCGCCAGGATGAGAACCGTAACTGTAAACCACATCAAGATAGGTCATTCAGTCAAACCCTTTTTCTATGATGTTCCGGATTCCGGCTGAACCTGCCGGATGAATCCAATATAAGGCACCCGAATCAAACAGAGAAGTGCCTGAAAAATCTGTCATCACGCAGATGCAGCGGCGGCCTGAAAACCCGGCACTTGATCTCTTGTTAAAACATCGCCGCAAGTTTCTGAACTTTGTCCGTGCTTCCGTCCACGATTTCGATGCCGAAGAAATTATCCAGAGGGCGAGCGTAAAGATTTTGTGGAAGGCTGAGATTCTACGCGACAACGCCCGTGCTGAGGCTTGGATTTATCGGATTCTCCGTAACGAAGTCGCCGATTACTTCCGAAGGCTTGCGACTCAATCGAAACGAATACAAGAACTTTCCGACCAAGCCTTATCCAGCATTTCAAACGTTAACGTGGCCGCTGATTCTAATCCCTGCCCCTGCGCAGCCCAGGAACTGGCTGCGCTCCGCGAGAACTACGCGGACGCTCTCCGTGCACTCGAAATGAACCAGGAATCAGTCGCCGCGTATGCCGACCGCAAAGGTGTATCGGCCAATAATGTGATGGTGCTGCTGCACCGCGCCAGAAAATCATTGCGCACTCGCCTCCAGTCGCGCTGCGGCAGCTGCGCCGGCCCGGGTTGCTTCACGTGCACCTGTTCTGCCTGAGAATCTACGGATTTCCGAGGGTCGAAGCGCGCGGCCGTACCCCTCCGTCACTGAATTTTCTTCTCTCGTGGTGTAAGGTTTGAATGACATCAGCGTCAGCATCGGTAGTTCCTCAGCTGCCCGGAATCGCTGACGAACTGATGGAGATGCGATGCCCGACAATGCCATAAATCCCACCGTCGAAAAAGATCCCGTCTGCGGGATGAGCGTTAATCCCACGGGTGCCAAACACACTTACAGTCACGCCGGAAGAAACTATTTCTTCTGCTGCGCCCAGTGCGTTGAGAAATTTAAAGCCAATCCCGAGAGCTATCTGAAAAAGCCCAGCGGCCTCGTGACCCTCGGGATGCCACAAAAGATTGCTTCCGCTGCGCCCGCGCGAAGCCCCGAGCCCAAAGCCACACAAGAGCCCGCAATCGGAAGCCGGAAAGTAGAAGCCGGAAGCCCGACGTTCTACGTCTGCCCCATGTGCCCTGAGGTTCACGAGCCAAAGCCGGTCCCGTGCCCCTCATGCGGCATGGCATTGGAGCCTGAAAGCCCGCTACCCGCAACGCGCACCGAGTACACCTGCCCGATGCATCCCGAAATCATGCGATCCGAGCCGGGGTCTTGCCCCATTTGCGGCATGGCTCTCGAGCCGCGCACAGTCACAGCAACACAAGAGGAAAGTCCTGAACTCCGCGACATGACGCGACGTTTCTGGACAGGCGTTATCTTGACGGCACCTCTTCTCGCGATCGCCATGGGCAGTATGCTGTCCTATCGCCTCACTGTGAACCTTGACATCGACGGGTTCCTCATCAACCTGCCACGAATTGAATTTCTGTTGGCTACCCCAGTTGTCCTTTGGTGCGGCCTGCCGTTTTTCCAACGCTTCTTTGCCTCGCTGGTCAACCGTAGTCCGAATATGTTCACCCTGATTGGACTGGGGACGGGCGTTGCATACGGGTACAGTGTGATTGCCACAATTGCGCCTGGGATTTTTCCCGATTCCTTGCGCCGCATGGGAGGATATCCCGACGTTTACTTCGAAGCCGCCGCCGCAATCACTACTCTCGTCCTGCTCGGTCAAGTGATGGAACTCCGCGCCCGCAGCCGCACCAGCGCCGCGATCCGAGCTCTGCTCGATCTCAGCCCAAAAACCGCACGCCTGCTCAACCCAGATGGAACGGAACGAGACATTCCACTTGTTCAAGTGCAGCCCGGAGACAAACTTCGGGTCCGCCCCGGAGAGAAAATTCCGGTCGACGGCATCGTCCTCGAAGGCCGAAGTTCGGTCGATGAATCAATGATCACTGGCGAGTCGATCCCGGTCGAAAAAGGGCAGGGAAACAAAGTCATCGGCGCGACCATTAACTCGACGGGATCCTTTGTCATGAAAGCCGAGCACGTCGGATCTGGGACATTGCTCTCCAGAATCGTTCAACTCGTCGGACAAGCCCAACGCAGCCGCGCCCCCATCCAACGCCTCGCCGACCGCGTGGCAGCATGGTTTGTGCCAACCGTAGTCGCTATTGCCGTGATCACGTTCATTGCATGGTTCTTCTTCGGCCCGCAGCCTCGATTGGCCAATGCCGTCGTGAATGCGGTTGCTGTTCTGATCATTGCTTGCCCGTGCGCATTAGGTCTTGCCACACCGATGGCAATCATGGTTGGCACTGGCCGCGGCGCTCACGCCGGAGTGCTGATCAAGAATGCCGAAGCACTCGAGACACTCGAAAAAGTCGACACACTCGTGGTCGACAAAACCGGCACGCTGACTGAAGGCAAGCCGCGCGTCATGAACTCGATCGGTGGACTGGCAGACAATCCTGAATTCTTGCGTCTGGCTGCAAGTCTGGAACAGGTCAGTGAACATCCTCTGGCAAACGCGATTGTCGCGGAAGCTAAGGCGAAGAACTTGACACTTTCGCAACCGCAGGAATTCAGGTCCGTCACGGGGAAGGGAATCATAGGCACGGTCGAGGGTCACAAAATCGCAGTGGGCAATGCCGCGTTGATGTTCGACCTCGGCGCCGTCAAGCGGGAGGTCCCGAGCACGCACGGCGCTACCCCGGGTACTCTGCTGGACGTAGCGATCGACGGTAAGTACGTCGGCTTCCTTGTCGTCGAAGATCAAGCCAGGCGTTCAGCTCCTCAGGCGCTGCGGGAACTGCAGAGAGCGGGCATCCCCAGTGTCATCATGCTCACTGGAGATAATCAGCTCATTGCGGCGCGAGTCGCGAAGCAACTCGGCATCACCGAATTCGAAGCTGAAGTCCTCCCCGAGCGAAAAGCCGAAGTCATCAAGAAACTCCAACAGCAGGGAAGAGTCGTCGCCATGGCGGGCGATGGCATCAACGACGCCCCTGCGCTCGCTCAGGCCAACGTCGGCATCGCAATGGGTACGGGAACGGACGTCGCAATGGAATCGGGTGGAATCACTCTCGTCAAAGGAGACCTCACCGGAATCCTTCGCGCCCGCCGCCTCAGCCAGGCCACCATGCGCAACATCCGCCAGAATCTTTTCTTCGCTTTCGTCTACAACGCGCTCGGAGTTCCC
>DATJWZ010000056.1:0-2885 GCA_035500795.1 Candidatus Eiseniibacteriota bacterium
TCCGCTCGAACCTGCATCCATGCCTAACCGCGTCGTCGTGCAATGGGACAAAGAAGATTGTGCCGACATGGGCATCGTCAAAGTCGATCTGCTCGGACTCGGCATGATGGCAGTGCTCAAAGATTCCATCGAACTGATTCGCGATCATTATCACGAAGAAGTCGATCTCGCTCATCTTCCCCCGGACGACAAGCAGGTCTATTCCACGTTGCAGCAGGCCGACACGGTCGGAATGTTCCAGGTGGAAAGCCGCGCGCAGATGTCGTGCCTTCCGCGGCTGCGGCCCGTGCGCTTCTACGACGTCGTGGTGCAGGTTGCGATCATTCGTCCCGGACCGATCGTGGGGCAGATGGTGAATCCATTTCTAGAGCGCCGCCAAGGACGGCAGGAAGTCACCTATGCACACCCATCGCTCAAGCCAATTCTGGAACGCACATTAGGCGTTCCGCTGTTTCAGGAACAATTGCTGCGCATCGCGATGGTCGCTGCCAATTTCACCGGAGGTGAAGCCGAGGACTTACGCCGCGCCATGGGATTCAAGCGCTCACAGGCCCGCATGCGCGAGATCGAAGCCAAACTTCGCTCCGGAATGACGGCCAACGGAATTTCTCCGAAGGCCCAAGAAGAAATTATTCTGTCGATCACATCCTTCGCGCTCTATGGATTTCCCGAATCGCACGCCGCCAGCTTCGCCCTGATCGCCTATGCCAGCGCTTATCTGAAATGCCATTATCTGGCTGCGTTCACGGCAGCGCTGCTCAATAATCAGCCAATGGGATTCTATTCTCCGGCCACAATCGTGAAAGACGCACAGCGGCACGGATTGAGGCTCCTGCCGATTGATGTGACGAAGTCGGAATGGAATTGCACGCTGGAGCGAGTCCCGAGTCGCGAGTCCCGCGTCGCGAGTGCAGTACCCAGTACCCAGTACTCAGTACTGAGTGGCGTCGTTGGTCGTTCGCCGTTGGCCGTTAGCAAAGGCACTTTGATTGGGGATTCTGAACGTGTCCGAGATGTGGAGTTCGCGGCAAACGACCAACGACCGACGACCGACGACCGGCACAACATCGCCCTTCGCATGGGCCTGCGCTACACGCGTGGCCTGCGCGAGGAAGCTGCCCGTTCCCTGCTGCGCGAACGCATGCTTGCACCTTTTAATTCCATCCACGATCTCACGAGGCGTGTCCCCGAATTGCGCAAAGACGAACTCACCACCTTGGCCGAAATCGGCGCGCTAAATTCAGTTGCCAGTACCCGGCACTCAGTACCCAGTAAGACCCTTGTCATTCCGACCCCCGAGCGAACGCGGGGGGCGGAGGAATCTCTACCTGGCCCAAAGCTTGCCACTCAATACTCGCAATTCCGTAACTCGAAACCCGAAACTCGAAACTTGAAACTCCTATTCCACCGTCGCGATGCCCTATGGCAAGTCGAACGCGCCGTGCGTCCCTCTGGCCCATTGCTCGAGCAACAACCTGAGCCCGACGCTCCTTCCCCACTTGCGCCCATGAATCATGAAGAACGTCTGGTCGCCGACTTCCACGGCACTGGGCTGACAGTTGGCCCGCATCCCATGTCATACAAACGCGAATGGCTCAATGCCATGGGCATTCGCCGCGCCATCGAATTGCGCGACTTGCCAACAGGCAAGCGCCTGCGCATCGGAGGCTGCGTCATCACGCGCCAGCGTCCCGGCACCGCCAAGGGTTTTGTATTTTTAAGTCTCGAAGATGAAACAGGAGTCGCGAACGCAATCGTGCATCCGGATTTGTTTCATAAACATCGATTGTTGCTGACCAGCGAACGATTCCTCGCGGTGGAAGGGATCCTGCAGAATCAAGATAATGTCATTTCAGTGAAAGCAGAGCGTGTGCAGCCGCTTTTCGTCACGCAGGCAGAAACCAGTTCGCACGACTTCCACTGATGACTGTTGTACTCTTGCACTTCAGACTTGAGCCGATAGGCTCACTGAATGCCACGCCTCGCCATTCTTCTACTCGGTCTCAGCGTTGCCTGTCACGCAGACACAACGATAAAGAAGCGCATTGTCACGACCGATTCGAAACCGCCCGCAAATGTCGAGGCCCGTAGCGAAATTAAAGAAATTCTCTACAAGAAAGGCTACCTACGGAAGAAGGAGAATACAACTGCTTCCCTGGCAGACATTGTGAACTGTGATTCGAGAACCGGCCTTCTAGTCGATTTCAAAGTGCACGAATACAAAACCTACAAAATCGTGAAATTCACTCCATCTGCACAAATCGAACAATACATAGAGAAGAACCCTCAAAATGCGGTCAATATTGAAAGTACGACAGTAGAGACCGGAGAACTAAAGCTCTTCTTTGGCCGACCCGCGAAACATTTCATTACCACGACCAAGAGATCTCCTGACAAGAACAATGCCGGCGGAGAGGAGACGGTCGACGCCTGGTACATCGACCACGAAACATCAGATAATAACTGCGCTCCGGAGTACGTACGTACCGAACCTTACTATGTCGTCGGAACGGCGCTTGTTATGTTTCCCCAAATCGCCCGTTTGCATCACACAGGGCCGATCCCGATGGGCCTCGCCGTAAAAACGACTGCCACTCACAAAATTCTAGGTGCTAACGGTGTCCCTGATCGAACCATCATAACGATCGAAACGGTCGAAGAACTCTCAGATTCGCCTCTTAATCCTACTTTGTTTGAATTACCGGCAGGATTGCATCAGAAGAACGCTCACTAACTACATTTCAAAAATCCGGTACACCCGCGACGGCGTCTGCGCCTGCAACAACGAAATCGCGACATTATGAACCGGAACTCCGCCGCGCGTCTGCCCGTCCGGCCTGCCATGATGCGCATGGCCATGCAACACCAGATCCGCGCCGTGGCGA
>DATJWZ010000057.1:0-2890 GCA_035500795.1 Candidatus Eiseniibacteriota bacterium
AGCTTTCCTGATCTTCCATCGAGAAAGCCACGGCACATCATCTGAAGACAAGAAAGCTTTCGCTTCCCAAATAAGAACAAGCAGGCGACTAGCCGTGCCCAGCGACAAAGAAATAAGGTCTTATTCCTCAATGTCGGATACTCTCGCCAAATCGTAAAGACCTCATTACGCACAATGTAATAACAGCGCCACGGGGCGTGATCCGTCCATCGCGTCACGCGCCCGAGAATCTTGAAGGTCGTCGGTTCCCCTAACACGTGATCGAGATGACTGTCTCGCACAATGGCGATTCTAAAACCCTGATGCCGCAAACGAAGGCAGTGTTCGAAGTCCACGAAGTCAATGAAGAAGTCTGCTCTCGGCAAACCCACAGCTTCGACCGCTTCTCTTCGCAGCAAACTGCCTGACGAGATCACAAGATCAACCGGCGTTAAGCGATCATCGGGTTTTGCTTGAACCCTTACGATGCGTCCGTCTCGCCACAGCATTCCCGGGCACGGCATCTTGGTTTTCTTATCCTCAGAAACGGGCGCGAGGATCGCGATATCGCCTGGATCGCCGCCAGCGCAATTGAGACCAGCGAGCAGCATCTCGAGAGCATTGTCGGCAGGCACGCTGTCTTGATCGAAAAGCCAAATCCAATCGTATTTCTTCTGCAGAGCCGCGTATTCAATTCCAACGGCAAAACCGCCTCCGACACCGCCGTTGGTAGATTGCTTGATCACCGTGACATGAGGAAACTTCGAAGCGAGCAACGCGAGCGTATCGTCGCTGGAGGCATTGTCTACCACAATGACTTCTTGGATCTTGTGACTCTGACGTTGAAGAGCTGCCAAATGGCATTCCAAATGGTGGGCACCGTTGTAAGCAACTGTCACCGTTGCGACCGAAAAGACCCCGGTTTCATTCAAAGGTGTGCGCTCATCTTGCGATAACGTATGAGTCGCCATGAAACCGTAAAACCCCCAGAATCAGAAGATTCAAGAAAATAGTATATAAGACCGAAATACGATCATCTCGCGTCTCGCCGGAGCTAATCACCTTTGGCTCAGTTTTCGAGACCGCGAAATTGGCTCGCAGTCGAGATTGAATGAGATCACCAGGACTTCACCGAAAAATACATCCTTAAACTGCATGACGCTGTCGCGTCATTAGAAATTTTCTGCACTCTTCTGTGGAAGGCATCCCTACACCCATTGATTCGATCTAATTTATTAGGATTGTCGCGCGAAACTCCGCACAGAATCGCTGATGGTGAAGATCAAGAAAAAAGGCATACTGTGGTACTTATTTCGTGCTCCCGTCTACTTCTACGATTGGGGGCTCGGTTGGTTGTTCGGTAAGCGTTTATTGTTGTTGACGCACACTGGCCGACGTACGGGTTTGCGGCGTCAAACTCTCCTGGAAGTTGTGGAATACCGTGAGAATGGCCCTGAAGCGATTGTCGCCAATGGTTTCGGCCCGCAGTGCGATTGGGTTCGCAACATCGAGGCGAAGCCAGGAGAAGAGATCACCGTTGGTTCACAGCATTTCGTGGCGGTTCATCGCCGTCTCGGCGAACAAGAAGCAATGAAAGTAATCCAGAATTACGAGCGCAGAAACCGGTTCATCGCGCCGATCGTTCGCGCGGGCTTCAGCTGGCTGCTTGGCTGGAAATATCATGGCGATCGGAACGACCGCCAGCGCTTGGTCCAGCAGATTCCGCTACTTGCATTCAGGCCCTCGTCCAATTAACTACTGCAGATCCACTAAACGTCATAGCGACACCCCAAGTGTCGAGCCGAAGATTACTGCTTGAGACCTTGAAAATCTTCATTGCCCTCTTCAATGCGCGTCATCATGCTTCATCGACTGTGATGTAATGACTCGGTGAATTGGCTCACGGTCCTGAACAACGAAGTTATCGCCTGCACGCGATGCCCGCGCTTGGTCCAGTACCGCGAGACCGTCGCTCGCGAGAAGCGCCGTGCCTACCGCGAGTGGGAGTACTGGGGCAAGCCGGTGCCGGGGTTCGGCGATCCTGGAGCCCGCGTTCTGGTCATGGGACTCGCGCCGGGAGCCCACGGATCAAATCGCACTGGTCGTCCGTTTACCGGCGACGCATCCGGAAAATTCATGTATCCGGTGCTCTATGAAACGGGATTCGCAAACCAACCCACGGCCACCGATCGCAACGATGGCCTCAAACTGAAGGATCTCTACATCACTGCAGCAGTCCGATGCGCTCCTCCTGACAACAAGCCGCTTCCGGTGGAACTGGCGGAGTGTTCTATATTTCTGGACCGTGAACTTGCCGGACTGAAGAGTGTCAAGGTGGTCGTTGCGTTGGGAAAAATTGGATTTGACGCGTACTTGAACTATCTAAAGAGGTCAGGGAACTTGCCGAGCCGCCAGCCCTACATTTTCAAACACGGCGCGCACTACGAGATGGCAGATGGTAAGAGGTTACTTGCGTCGTACCATCCGTCGAACCAGAACACGGCGACCGGAAAGCTGACTCGAGAGATGTTCGTGAAGATATTCAAGCAGGCAGCGAGACTTGCCGATGGATGAAGCAAGCGCCGCTTGAGCCGGATCGGGGAACTTTCCTCTCGATGAGGTCACAGCCAATGCTGGGTTGCGATCCGGGGCGGCGCTTTTTCCTCATTATTGATTCTTGATTGTTGAATGGAAAACCGTACATCCGGGGTTCAATCACCAATCACCAATCAACAATCATCAATCAACAATCAGTGCGAGCCGCAAGCATCTACTTCAGCCTTGTCACCGTCACTTCGAGCTGAAACTGCCGCTTGGAATTGGGATCATCCATGCTGCCAATGAGGATCGGCTTGCCGATAACTAACAACGTACTGCCGGAGATTTTGATCTGCCGGACGATGGGCAACGG
>DATJWZ010000058.1:0-2915 GCA_035500795.1 Candidatus Eiseniibacteriota bacterium
GTTATGCATGTAGTAATGGGAGCAAGCGGCAACACCGGACACATCGTGGCCAACAACCTTCTGACCCGTGGCGAGAAAGTTCGCGTCATCGGCAGAAACTCAGCTCATCTTCAGCCACTCACGTCGAAAGGTGCCGAACCCTTCATCGCTGACGTCACCGACGCCAGCTCCCTCGCCAAAGCCTTCCACGGGGCCGACTCGGCCTATGTAATGATTCCACCCAACATCACTAGCAAAGATCCGCTCGGATACTCCAACCGTGTGAGCGACGCCATCGCCGCCGCCGTGCAAAAAGGCGGCATCAGGAACGTTGTCGCGCTCAGCAGCATCGGAGCCGAGCTGTCCAGCGGAGTTGGTCCGGTTGTCGGCCTGCACAATCTCGAACAGAAGCTCAACCAGATCACCAACGCGAACGTGCTCTACCTCCGCGCCGCCTACTTCATGGAGAACACGCTTCCCCAGGCAAACGCAATCCGTCAGATGGGCAGTGCAGTAGGCCCGCTCCGCCCGGATCTCAAGATCCCGATGATCGCCACACACGACATTGGAAACGCAGCCGCCGACGTGCTGCTCCATCCAACGATCCACGGTAAACAAACTCGCGAACTCCACGGACAGCGCGATCTCACTTACACTGAAGTAGCGTCGATCCTAGGCAAGATAGTAGGAAATCCGGATCTGAAATATGCGCAAGTATCCGATGATCAGTTCCGCGCGGCTCTCGTTCAGATGGGCATGTCAGAGCCAGTAGCTAAGCTCCTCGTTGAAATGACGCAAGCCCTCAATGCCGGCAAGATGCATCCACTCGAACCACGCTCTCCCCAAAACAGCACACCAACCAGCTACGAGACTTTCGCAAACCAAGTCTTCCTCCAGGCCTATCAGCAACAGGCAGCTGCCTGAGAACCTGTGGCGTGTGGCGCGCGCGCCTCGCGCGCGCGTCTGGCCACGGAGAAAGCCCCTGACAGTTCCGAATATCTTGCGGCGGCGAATAACTCGCAGGCCCCGCAAAATGCTTCATCCGTATCCTGCAAGCAGTCCCCGCCTGCCTCGGAGAACCTCATCGGTCCGGAATTCAGCCAGCGTCCGAGCCGCGGCGAAAAATCACGGCACTCATCCGCGCTCATTTTCCAATCAACACGCGATCAGCTGTTGTGAGTTGGTCCGCGAAGAAGATTGCGTCCTTCGATCCTTCGGCCCGCAGGCGCTCCAGCGCTTCATCCAGCAGAACCGCCCCAACTTCCTGGCTCTGAGGGTCAGCCTTTTGCACAAGCGCGATGTAACCGCGCGCCATCAGCGCGTACGGGAAAGTCGCGTCATCGGTGAGAAATATCTGCTCCGCTCGTTCGAATGCGGCGCGGGCGCTGCTGAATCGGCGTAGCGCCAACTCAAGTGCCCCGACAAGCCAATGAGCACCTCCTCTTTCACGGGGTGCAAGCGCTAGCTCCTGAACCAATTCGCAACAGCGCCCGGCGATTTCCGCTCCCGCGCGCATGTGCGCCTCCTCGATCACAATTCCTGCGTCGGCCCATCCCGGCCAACAATTCACAGCCGTGTTGAAACCGATCACCTGGCCCAGTTTCTTGAGTTCCCTGATCTTGCCTTCGTCAGATTCGAGCTGCGCTTTCTTGAGGCAATAGGCAAGCCCCATGTCGCCGACGGCAATCATGGTCGCAACATCCTTCGATTCACGATAAAGCTTTCGTACAAGGGCGTTGAGAGCCGACCCCATCGCGATGGGATCTTCGTAGGCATCAATCGCAGGCCTCACCTCGCTGATGGGGTAAGTCCGAGTCAGTTGACCTAGTAGATCGACTAAGTCGTCGTTTTGGAGACCTGCAATTGAAACCGGCACAAACACCTCACTAAGATTTAACGAACGATCGTGCACAAGCGCTCACGCACCGCTCATCGCACCGGTGGTCAGGTAATGGTTGATAGCAGTTTCCCATCCACGCATTTTGGTTCCGAACCAGTCGGGATCGTATTTCTTCACTTCGCGATTACCCTCTTCCGACAGGCCAGTGTAGCGGAAACGAATGTGCGACCGGGTATTGCCGTCTTCGGTTCTTGCGAGTTGAATGCGGAGTTCGGTCGCAACCCGTCCAGGCTTGACCCAGACGTAAGCGATGCGAAACGCAGCAGGATCATAATCCGTGCAAATCCATGTGGTCTCCGGAGAAGCCAGATCGCGTTCGTTCGAGCGAGACGAATATTTCGTCGACTCGACCGTCGAATCCTGCGTGGTGAAGATGCACCCAAGCTCGGCGACACCGGAATCCGAGTAAATCAACTTGTAACGCCAACCGGGAATCCAGTCCGCCTCGCGCACCGGACAAAGCAATGGAAATACCCTCTCGGGCGGCGCTGGATTGGTTTGAGTGTATTCATGCGCAACGCGGCTAGCCTTGAATGAGTTCATAGCGTCCCCTTTCTTATCTGCAATAAAAAATCCCCGCCGCCTCACAAGGCGGACGGGGCTCTTTGAATTTGCTTTGAAACTTTGAAAACTGACCGCAAAAGAAAAATGGCCCTCGAGATTTCTCTCAACGGCTTACATCGACTATATCAGTCCAGGCGCTACTTAACAAATCATTCTGTTGCAGCCGCAAAGCGGCGAAAAAATGCAGCCCACGGCGCAAGCCGTGGGTACAACCCACCGACGCAGCAACAAGCCCCGGAGGGGCAAAAGAAACGCCGCCGCTAGCAAATATCAAACCTGACGCTCTGCTCCTAACGACCTGCTCTCCCACACCGTGTGGCGCGGGCGCCCCCGCCCGCGTCTCTCCACGCCGCTGAAATCGACAGCACAACAACCCTTACCCGCACAAGGAAAGAGCCAGATTGATTTCTCAACCTGGCTCTTATTTATGCCGGCAACGACCTACTCTCCCACACACTTTCGCGTGCAGTAC
>DATJWZ010000059.1:0-14032 GCA_035500795.1 Candidatus Eiseniibacteriota bacterium
AGATGAGCGATCTCCTGCTCGATCTGGGCCTTGAATTCGTTGGAAGCCCGCCGGAACTCGTTCATGTACTTGCCGACCTGGCGGGCGATCTCCGGCAGTTTCTTTGGCCCGAATATGATGAGGGCCAGAAAGAACAGGAAGATCGTTTCGGAAAAACTCATGCCGTTCATCATACTGCCCCCGAAGCAAAGGCGGCAATCTCGGATGACCACGTGATGACAATCTTTCCGAGTGAATGGTTGATTCTATGATTGTGAGTCAGGAGGGTTTGTGAACGAACTGTTGGCAGATGCAGCAAGGCGAGCATCGCGGTATGTCGGCCAGGTCCGGGAGCGCCGAGTCGCCCCTTTGCCCGAAGATGTTTCTCGCTTGGAAAAACTGGGCGGGTCGCTTCCCGATTCGCCGTGTGATCCCAACCAGGTTCTGAGCCTGCTTGATGAATTCGGCTCACCCGCAACCGTGGCAACGACTGGCGGCCGCTATTTCGGATTCGTGATCGGTGGAGTGGTGCCTGCTGCTCTGGCTGCAAATTGGCTTGCTGGAGCTTGGGATCAAAACGCCGCCATGCAAGTGATGTCGCCTGTCGCGGCAAAGGTTGAAGAGATGGTCCAAGCCTGGATCGTTGACTTGCTGGGCTTGCCGAACACTAGCGCCATGGGATTTGTTACCGGCACCACCATGGCGAATTTCTCGGGACTCGCCGCCGCACGATCTGCCACGCTCCAGAAATCCGGCTGGAATTTGGAAGAAGAGGGGATGTTCGGCGCTCCGCCTATTCACGTCGTCGTGGGCCAGGAAGTGCACGTTTCGGTTTTGCGAGCATTGACGATGCTGGGTCTCGGGCGCTCGCGCGTAACGACCATACCTGCCGATGAGCAAGGCCGGATGCGGGCTGATTCTCTGCCCAAGCTCGACGAGAGCACAATCGTCTGTATTCAGGCCGGCAATGTGAATACCGGTGCCTTCGATCCCGCGAAGGAGATTTGTGTACGAGCGCATGACGCTGGCGCTTGGGTTCATGTGGATGGTGCGTTCGGGTTGTGGGCTGCTCTTTCGCCGCAATACGCCCACCTGGTTGAGGGCACCACAGACGCCGACTCGTGGGCAATCGACTGCCACAAGTGGCTAAATGTACCCTACGACTCCGGAATCGTGGCTGTGCGCAAGCCGGAACATTTGCAACGATCTCTGTCATGGGGAAACGCCGCATACCTCACCCAAGGATCAGGCAGGGAGCCTTGGCAATACACTCCTGACGCCTCCCGACGGGCGCGAGGAATTGAGTTATGGGCCGCTATTCGTTCCTTGGGTCGCAGCGGCCTGCGCGAGTTAGTCGAGCGCAATTGCCGTCAGGCCCGCCTCTTCGCTGATCGCCTCCGGCAAGCCGATTTTACGGTATTGAACGAAGTTGTCCTGAATCAAGTTCTGGTTTCATTCGGCAGTTCGGATGAGACTCGCCGGGTTATCGCGGAGCTCCAGACCGATGGCACCTGTTGGTGTGGAGGAACGGTCTGGCAGGGGCAAACGGCCATGCGGATCTCAGTCTCAAGTTGGGCCACAACGGATGAGGATGTCGAGCGAAGCGTAGCCGCAATGATCGGGATCGCAAAGGGCTCGTAAGGTCTGGCTTTAGAGCTGTTTTTCTGCCCTGGTAAGGAACTCTAAGCATGGCATGCGCATCTCATAAACAGTGTCGGCCCAGGGGTTACCATTGGTGACCCTACCCGGCTGGCTCCGTCTAAGTAGGTGATATACTCTGTGTATTCAGCGCGGTAGCTGGGGTGGAAGGACGCCCCTGCCCTCAACTAAGGAAATTTCAAGATGGCACGTAGTTCTCGCCGATCGCTCTTCCTCGTAGTCTTTTTCCTCCTTGCCTGCGGATTTCTGGGAATTCTGTTTGCCCAGCGCTCCGGCCAGCAGTCCTCGATGACGGGCGACTCCGATGTCAAGGACAGCCTTAAGCAATTCACCGACGTCTATTCCCTCGTCGAGGACAACTATGCAGAGCCGGTGAACCCTGATAAGGCGATCTACAACGGCGCCATTCCCGGCATGCTGCACGCGCTCGACCCGCACTCGAATTTCTTCGATCCCAAGTCGTATGCCCTGATGCGCGAGGACCAGCGCGGCAAGTACTACGGCGTCGGCATGACGGTCGGCCCGCGCAACAACAAGGTTATCGTCATCTATCCGTTTGTCGGGACGCCCGCTTATAAAGCTGGCATTCACCCTGGTGACGTCATCATCGCGGTCGACGGCAAGTCCACCGAAAACATGAGCACCGGCGACGTTGCCGACCTGTTGAAGGGGCCCAAGGGCACGACGGTACACATCAGTATCTCGCGAGAAGGCGTCGAGAAGCCGATGGAGTTCACGCTGGTTCGCGATGAAATTCCGCGCTACTCCGTTGACGTTCACTTCCTCATCAAGCCGGGCGTCGGCTACATGCACGTCAACGGCTTTAACGAGACTACGGAACATGAGGTCTCGGAAGCGCTCGATTCCTTCGGCGATCTGAAGGGCCTGATTCTCGACCTGCGAGGCAATCCCGGCGGCTTGCTAAGCGAAGGTGTCGGCGTTGCTGATAAGTTCCTTAAGAAGGGACAGTTGATCGTTTCGCACCACGGCCGCGCTTCTGCAGAGAAGCGGTATATTGCGCAGCACGGTAACGGCGGCAAGGATTATCCAATTGTGGTCCTGGTGAACCGCCTCACTGCTTCGGCGGCGGAGATTGTCTCGGGTGCGATTCAGGATCACGACCGCGGCCTGATCGTCGGCGAAGTGACGTTCGGCAAAGGCCTGGTACAGACGGTGTATCCGTTGTCGGAGAACACAGGTCTGGCGCTGACCACGGCGCACTACTACACGCCGAGCGGACGCCTCATCCAGCGCGATTACAGCAATATCTCGCTGTATGACTACTATTACAACCGCAGCGACAGCGATAACAACACGGCAAACCGCGAGGTGAAGCTTACTGATAGCGGTCGCACGGTTTACGGCGGTGGCGGCATCACCCCCGACGTCAATATTCCTCCGATCAAGACCAACCACTTCCAGGACACGCTGCTGCAGCACTATGCGTTCTTCAACTTCGCCAAGCGCTTTGTGGTTGATCACCATCCGACCAAGAGCTTCGAAGTGGATGATGCAACGATGCAGGCGTTCCGCAAATCGCTCGATGAAGCGAACATTCCTTATACGCAAGCTGATCTGCTGGACAACAACGACTGGATCAAGTCAAACATCAAGTCGGAGATTTTTGTCGACGCTTTCGGTCAGGATGAGGGTATGAAGGTCCGTGCAGAATCCGATCCGGAAGTGGTCAAGGCCCTCGACCTGTTGCCCCAGGCGAAGGCCTTGGCAGACAATGCGAAGAAGATCGTCGCCGAGCACAACATGGCGCCGGTTTTGAATCGATAGCTACGAATGAATTTTTACCGAAGCCCGGACCCGTTCCGGGCTTTGTTTTTGGGACTTATCAATTGGCTGGCTGCGCGTAACTTGGGGCCCGCGTATGCTCGTTGACTTGCCTTTTGCACTGGGCGAGAATACGCGTTAGGCGCGGTTGCGGGGGCGATCGCGAATCAGCCACTCGAGATTTCGGCGACCGTGATCCGCGCTATTCCGAAGATTCAGATGGATTTTTTTCAGTCCGATAAGCGAAACCGGATCGATGGCAGGCTCGTTCCAGCGAGGGCTTTTTGAATACGCCTATCCTGGCTGGAGCAGTTCTTCTGGCGGCGATTGCGGGTTTCACAGATCTCCGCAGCCGGCGAATTCCAAACTGGCTGACCGTGTCTGGATTGGTAGTTGGAATTGCCGTTCGCGCATTTTTTCAGGGATGGTACGGAGTGAAAACTTCCCTGCTCGGTGTGGTTCTAGGTTTAGGTCTGTTGCTGCCGTTTGTTCTGCTGCGCAGCCTGGGCGCTGGAGACTGGAAATTGGCTGGAGCTATTGGAGCATTCGCCGGGCCGTTGTATCTGATGGATCTGCTGATTGGATCCGTTTTCGTCGCGGGTTTGATGGCGGCGGTGCTGGTGATCTGTAAGGGGCGAGTGCGGGAGACCGTTCGAAATATCGGGCACATTCTGCTATCGCTCGTGACGTTTCGATTGCCAGGGACGCGCGTTTCGCTGGACAATCCTGATGCCTTGAAAGTTCCTTACGGCGTGGCTCTGGCTTTTACGGTGATTCTCTACGCGGCGGCACACATCTGGGGAGTTGCGGCATAAATGAAGCAGGTTGATTTCAAATTTTTCCGGCGTTTATTGCACGATGCTCGCGGCGCCGAGATCGCCGAAGCGGCGGCGGTGTTGCCGATCATGTTCATGGTGCTGCTCGGCATCTTCTGGTTCGGACAGGCCTTCAGCATCTACGGAGCGATCACCCGCGCAGCGCAGGAGGGTGTGCGCGCCTCGGTTCCCCTGTGCACCACCTGCGGGACTCCGATGACTTATAACGCGTATGCCACGGCTGCACAGACGGCGGTCAGCAATGCACTGATTGCCTCGCATCTTGATCCGACCCAGATGCAGATGACGGCGCAACCCACATTCAGTTTTTGCTTAAGTCCTCTAACGCTATGTCCAGCCACCGGGGCGGCTTGTGTCCAGCTCCCCGTGCAGCTCGTAACTTCGGCTCAGGGTACTACCGATTGTGGCATCTCGGTTGCGTTGCAATATCCCTTTAAATTCTGGCTGCCGTTCACTTCGATCAGCAATCAGCAGATTCTGTTAACCGCGTCGGCCACGGCGAGGATGGAGACGAATTGAGCCCTGCTCGGCAGAACCGGACCAAGATTTCGGAAGTCCGATTCGCGTTCGCGGATTTTTGCCGAGTCAGTTCACATTTCATTTGGGAAAAAGAAGACGCCGCGCAAATCGTGGAGTTCGCCGTAGCCCTTCCCTTGTTGATTGTTTTTGTGGTGGGCATATTCGATTTCAGCAATGCATTCACGCTGAAACAGAAGCTGACGAACATAGCGCGTGACACCGCCCGCACGATTGCCGCAGAGCCCACCTCAGATTTAGGTAGTCCAACCGGCCCCCTCCCGCTTTCGGTATCGGATGCGTTCTATGTAATCGATAATTACCTGAAGCAGAACAACATCGACGACTGTGGGTTAACCACATCAAAAGTCAGCCGCCCTGCCGGTGTTCTCATCTGGCAATTCAGTGTTACCGCCACCAGTTCTTCCCCGTGCGGCATCACGATCATTGTGAATCGCGGCTACTACCTCCCTGTGCCGTTCCTGAATCAACCTCCCGGGCCGAATTGCACAGTTCATCCAAACCCCGGATCCGTTCAGATGGTCGCCACCTGCATTAGCATTCAATATGCCTATCCGTGGCGCTTCGGCCAGGCCGCGAGTCTGCTTGGGCGCAACATGTTGCTGCCACAAATGATTTCGGCGCAGGCAGTCAATGAGAATGAGTTTTAAGTGAAATGAAAGTCGCAAACAAGTTTCGACGTACAGACCGCAATGATGAACGCGGGGTCACTATGGTGCTCGTCGCGGTAGCCATGGTTGCGATCATCGCAATGGCGGCAATGTCCATTGATCTGGTCACACTGTATTTAGCACGCGAAGAAGCCCAGCGCGCGGCCGACGCGTCTGCGCTCGCAGCGGCTCGTCTTATTTCCGTCAGTGGAGTGACTAGTACCGGCTCCGGTTTCTGGTCATCGATGTGCGGCGGGCTGACTGGGTGGGCAACGCAGGCCGCGCTCGCCGTCAGCTTCCAAAACACAATTGGCGGTCAACAGACAAATGCGACCGTCACCTACTCGAATGGCACGACCAGCGGGGCCTCAGACTGCTCAACCCTACTTCCTGCGTTTGCTGTTAATCCCATGGTCACAGTGCAGGTCACACCAGTCAGTATCCCCAGCTTCTTTTCGCGCATTTGGGGCAGCACTTCCAATTCGGTGAGCGCCACAGCCACCGCCGAAGTGTTCAACCCGTCGAACTCTGCGAACAATGGGGTTTTACCGAACGGGTTCGTTACGCCCGTTTACCCGAAGTGCGTGAAGCCCTGGATCGTCCCAAATCTCGATCCAGGTAACGGAAACTCCCCCCTCGTTAACCCAGCCAGCGGACAGATCGGGAATGCTGGCGTTTCGACAAATGGAACAGGAGCGTCAGGAATTGTTGGGGAGCAAATGACTCTAGCTGCCGACTGCCAACAGCCAGGGGCCACATGCGTTTTTTTACCGGGGCCCCCCACACACAACCCGCCCACTGCGACCGTCGGGAACGCGGGCACGCCTTTCAGCAATCGACTTGAGTACGTTCCCGGTAGTGTCATCAGTCCGATTGCCGCCATTCCTTCGTGCGCCAGCGCAGGAACAAACTACGAGAAAGCTGTCGCCGGTTGCGACCAGACCGTATACGAGTGTGGGCAGGCCGTTGCGGTCAATACAGTCGACCTGAGCGAAAATCCGGGTGGCCCGAATGGAGATACTGCCGCGGGACTCTCTTGTGTGCTGACCAACAGTCCCGGCCCGACCATCCCTTTGGATGGCCAGGACTCGCTTATTTCCACTACCTTTCCGTTCGTTGCTGTGGCGGGGACTGCGAATCCTCTCAACATTCCGCGCTCACCGCTCGTGAATAGCAATTCGATAATGTCTCTTCCCATTTACAACAACGCGACCTTAAATACGACCGGAACCACGAACGTCATAATCGTTGGATTCTTGCAAGTCTTTGTGAATGACTTGAGCCCGAACGGTGATCCGGAGGTCACCGTGATAAATGTTGCGGGATGTGGCAACAATGCAACCAACACGCCCCTGACCACGAACTCACCAGTTCCCGTGCGGTTGATTACCCCTCCGCAATAACAGCTCTCTCGCCTAGTTGTTCGGCGGGTCGTCTTGGGCGGGCGGCGCTTGTCCATCCTGCGCCGGAGGAGGCTCAGCTCCCGGACCAAAGGCCAGCGTATCCGGGTTGGCCATCCCTGGAACGCCCGTTGGACCTTGCGGACGCGGCATCTCGGCCTGCACTTGAGGCTCGAAGTTCTGCGGCGGGGCCGTCCACCCGCCTTCGCCGCGATTGGTCAAAATGATCTTGGCGAGCTGTCCGGGATCATTCGGAGCACTCAAAATCAGAAAATTAAATCGCGAGCCCGTCAGGAGCCTCGAAAGAACTTCCGGTGCCGGAGCCGGAGCGAACTCCGCCACGACCTGTTCCTGATCCGCGCCCGGCGCCAGCGAGACTTCCGCGCCCGTTTTTTGTTGCACGGCAGACAAGACGGCACCTAGCGTCACGCGATTCGCGTGAATACCCAGCAATCCATCAGTGTAAGAAACCTGCAGAGGCGGCAATGAGGATTCGATTTGAATGGGGGCTGCGCCCGCGTTGTAATTTGCGCGAACCAGGGTCGCGCCCTGTGACGGAGATGAATCCTCGAATTGCAAAGTGCCCGCGGCCTCGTCCATCACCTTGATGATCACGCCATTGGTGGAAGGAAATACCTGGTACGAGCGAGGCGACTTCAGGTCGAGCACCACTCTGGCGATCGGAGGTTTCGCCTGGAACAATCCCACGCGGACATCCTTCACTTCTCCGCGATCGACTGACTGATTTCTGACGTGCGCACTGGGGAGAACATTGGGAAAGTCGATTACCAATCGATCAGGGCCAGTCAGAACCTGCGTCTGCGGCACCATGCGGCCAGTGCCCTGCACCTCAATCTCAACGTTATTTCTCGTGCCAAGAACGTTGACAGAACGAAGCGAAACCTGTGCGGCGGAGGAAAGTCCGAGGCTGGCGCACACGAGCGCAGCGAAAAGCGGACTCGCGCTCACTCGCGAAACTCTGTACATATGCAACCTGTGCCCGGATGTGTGTGGTTCTTCCATCATTCTAATCAATGATTCTGGGACCCAAGACTTACGTAGGGATTAGAACCTATGTTGGCCATTATCGCAGGTGGTAGCGATCGTAGGACAGTGCGGAAACAGGTCTGCATCGACATGTTTGCACGTATCCCGCGAATTAGGCATTTGCCAGTCGGCGACGAGCTATCAACAACATCAACCCACAGCCCGATAAGAGAAGTACCCATGTGGCCGGTTCGGGAGTTGCAACCACGCCAGTCTTCCCGCAGGGGTTAGCCTTTTTCTTGTTCTTATCTTTCGCGGTTTCAATCGCTCCCGCAGCCCCGGCGCCAGGCGTTGGCTTTTTCACCGGAGGCGGACAAACACCGGGCAGCGCGGGCATAGCAATTGGCACAAACGGTCCTTGGCCTGAGATCGGGTAAAAAACGCCTAGCGGCGGAATACTCGGCTCTGCTGGTGGCGGTGGCGTCAGCAAGCTCGACTCAAAAGGCACAGGCGGCATCGCAATGGCCGTACCTGCCAGCGGATTGATCGGCTCATCAAACTGCGTCGCCGACGGTTCAGCCCGAGAGTTCAGTTGTTGCGGGACTTGTATAACCTGGTTCGCGCACCGGGTTCGAGCCGTGATCTTGCCGTCGGTGATGATGGTCTCGCCTTTCTTCAGCTTGATGCGCTTTCTCGTCCAATAAACTTTATTCCCGATGCGGTACGAGATGTAGGCAGTTTGGGCGAGTACGAGCCGGACCACCCTTGCATGGTCATAGTCAAAGCCCGCGTAGTGCGCGGCGACGACTGGATCGTGCTCTGCCGCCCACTTTAGTTCGGCAGCATTACGCACTCCCCCGGGCACAATGGAGTACGGATATATGGGGCGATTCTCAAGATTGTGCTGCGCGGCCTGTTGTGCGGCGGCGAATGCCTGGCGGCTCGCCTCCTGAGACTGTCTCGAAGGCCCGGAGTCGCGCGAACTGCGGAACAAAGAGGGACTGAGGGTTCGCAACGCCACTAACGCGAAGCAAACCACAGAAATGGAGCACGCGATTACAAGCAACGCTCGCCGAAAGAAGCGATTTCTGCGATGTCGCTGCGTCGGGCGTCGGCGCACACGTGTGCGGGTATGAGACTCTGATTCCCTCAACGAATATTGCCCTACCTTCTCGGCCAGATGCTGGGAGCTATGCCGAGCAATGCCCCTCGTATGAATGCACTTGCACTGCCAGTGTGGGGAGAAAAGGCGTCAGAGAAAGCCGACCTCGACCTCTGATCGCCGACCGAATGCTACCAAAGAGTGCGGGTGTTTGCACAATAAATGCTCCACGATTCTGTGGATAAAAAGTCATCGCTTTTGATTTGTTTCCGTGTATTATCTCGGTGCGCGGTGACCAGAGGAACTCCACCGATGTGCTATTTCGATGGGGCGTTCCCTGCTGGTAACCTCTTCCGTTGTTTCGGTGAACTGCTCGATCGCTCGTTCTAAAGGGGCAGTTGTTATCAAGCGCGCTCAGCTTTCTCGTAAGAAATTGCTTCTTCAGTTGAGTTGGATTCTTTTAAGCCGTAAGACTTTGGAGTCAGCATTTATGAGTCTTCGCAGTCTTGTTCCCGCCGTTCTTCTCGCAATCCTCTCTGGTGTTCTCGTCAATGTTGCCGCTGCAGATACCGTTAACTTGAAGTACATGGGAATGAGCAAGTCGAGAACATACTTTTCAGTCAACGGCCGCAAGGATTACACGGGCTTGATGTCCGACAGCTACGATAATCAGCTGTCTCCGAGGGAATCCTGGTCGGCGACGATGACGCCCTTCCTGGCCGGCATTGCCAAGAGCATGTTCGGTTCGTCGATGACACTGGACTACAAAGCGGCCGGCTTGATCTTTAAGAGCATGATGAAGGACAACCTCACGGTCTCGCAGGCGCAATGGGCCATTTGGGGCCTGTTCTCGACCAATGCGCAGAACACGCGGCAATTCGCCGCGGTTGGTGGCGCGACCATCGATGCCACCTATCTGGCTCTGGCTCAGACCGCACCGAAAAACTACTACAACGGCTTGTATCTATTCACACCTCTCGGCGCAAAAGTCGGATCAGGGCCTATGGAGTTTCTGGGTTATAGCTGTTCCACCGTTCCAGAACCCGGCAGCTTGACCTTGCTCGGCACGGGCTTGCTGGGTTTGGCGCTGGCGATTCGCTTCAAAGTCGCAAAATCATAACCGGCACTTTTACTGATATTTGAAGAAGCCGCACAGTTCAATGCTGTGCGGCTATTCGTTATTCGATCGCGTACTCGATCCTGATTCCCCGCTTCCCCACTTCATCGAGGAAGAGATCCGCCGGCACATCAAGTTCCTGCAAAACACCACCGCGTTTGCTGATTGCTCCCGAAGCGAGCATCTGTACGACGATCGACGCCGGAAATGCCGTTGTCCGCATCATCGCGCTCATATCGGTCTTCGGATCGTAGTGGTCAACCATAGTGAACGAAGCGACACGGCCCTTCAAACGTCCGCCTAGCAATCCGCGCACTCCGGCCCGATTCACCGATTCGTGAGCCTCCAGACGCATGATGCAAACGTCAGGACCCTTCGAGGCAAACTTTCCCTCGAAAATCTTCGACATCATCGCGCGCGGGGAAACCTGCGCGTTCCCAAACTTCATCTTCTCGCTGGAAAACAAGCCAAGTTCCTTCAGCTCGCATAGCAAGTCGAAGTGTCCCGGATATCGCAGCGTCTTCTCGAAGCATTCGCCGACTTTGCCTTCAAATGTTTCGGGCAATGTCGACGTGCCCCCCGACGTATGGAACGCAACCAGAGGCGGGAATCCGGCAGTCTGGAAATCTTCAGGCTCAGTTAGGGGCTCGATTGTTGTCAGCTTCCCCTTTCGCAGAATGCGTGCCGGTTCTACGTACTCATTGATGAGCCCCTCGACGGAGAACACCAACTGATAATGAAACGGCGGAGTCGGCTGCTCCGGCAGGCCGCCAACATAAAGGCGCAGTGCATCGGCGCGGCCTCCAAGCCGTCTCACTAGTTCTCCACCAAGGATTGATGCCATTCCCGGAGACAGTCCGCAATCCGGCGCGAGCGCCACGCCTCGTGCCGCAGCCTTCCTGGAAAGTGCAAGCTCCTGACGTACCACCGTATTATTTCCGCCGAGGTCCGCGAAGTGACAACGCGCTTCGACCGCTGCCCGCGCCAATCCCAGATTTAAAAAATAAGGAACGCACGACAAGGCAGCATCATGTCCACGCATAGCCTTGCTCGCCGCTTTTTCATCGCTGGCCTCAAGCCCGACCGCGCGGACTTTCTTGTCTCGTGTGATTTTATTCACCCGCGCTGCCACCTCTCGCGCGCGTTTCAAATCGCTATCGGCTAGTGTTACTGAATCGACTTGTGGCGTGCGCGCCATATCGAATGCCGCAGCCGAACCCATCATGCCGGAACCAATCACTAGAAGTTTCATAAGGTCTCCTCTAACACCGTCGGCGCACACCGACGCATTCAGATTTGCAGGAACAGTCCGCAGCAAGCGGGAGCGTGCAAGAGTTTATGCAAACAGCGGACCAGGAATCAGAATGGGCAGAGTATTAGAGACCTGCGGGAGAGATGCGCTCACAGATATAGCGCCGAAGATCAAGACGAAGGAGATTCACTCGCGATCATATCATTCCGTGAGCCGGGACGACCATCCAAAGCCGCCTGATGTGCATCCGGTGGTCCCGAAATCGATTCAGCAGCCCCATTCGGCTTCGCCGGGCTTTGCGTAGTAGCGCTGGTTTTCCTCTTGCTCTCTCGCGATCGTGGAGAGTTCGAGTAAAGCGAGCCGTGCGGCGGATACAAATCTGGATCGCTCCTGCATCGGCACGTCCTGCCAGGCAGGTTGATCAGAATGACTTGAGCATTCCGGCGCCAGGCTCTGATGGTAGTGGTGGAATAACCTCGCTAATTGCTCCGGCGATACTTCGTGAATCGACATGTAACGATCCTTTCCCGGGATCCCGACTGACTCGTCTTGCACACCCGGCGCTCACAGGATCATTAGACGAAACGGCGCATAGCCTTCGGATAAAAGATCCATAAAATCTTCATAAGATTTGGCACTACGTCGGCGTAAAAGAAGAAGCCGCCCTAAGAATTGGGCGGCCCGTTGAGCACAGTTACGGCGCTCATGGAAGAACTGTAAATACTGTCGCACTGGCAGCACTTCCGCCAGGAGTCTTCACGCCTATCTTTCCGGTAACCGCACCGTTGGGTGCGGTCGCGGTGATCTGCGTTCCCGAATTCACCGTGAAGCTGGTGGCCTTCACGCCGCCAAACGTGACGACGGTTGCTCCGTTAAAGCCTGACCCTGTGATGGTCACGATCGTGCCGGCAGGCCCGCTGGTAGGCGTAAAGCTATTGATGACGGGAATGATATTGAAGGGCCGGTTGCTGGTCAGCGTCCCCGACGGAGTGGTCACGTTGATGAATCCCGTAACTCCGTTGGCCGGAATCGTGGCCGTCATGAAGGTGTCGGCGTAAGTCTTGAACGCGGCCGATACCGTTCCGAATTTCACGCTCGTGGTACCGGTCAGTCCCTGCCCGAGGATTTGTACGACTTGTCCGGAGGTGCCCCAGCGGTTCACCAGGGCAACGAACTTCGGCAGCCCGTTGTCGAGACTATAGACAACCCCGCTGTTGAGATTGCCATTCGGCCCACCGCCCCGTTCCGTGACGCCATAGATTTTTCCGTTGGTGTGCTGCATGGGCGTCGCCTGAGCCAGTGAACCATGAGTATTGTCGAAGGCATAGAGCGACGAATAATTGCCTGTTCGGGTAACCTCGAACAAATTGCCGAAGGGCACGGACCCCGTATTTGCCCCACCACTGGTTGCCCCATACAGTTTGTTGTCGGAGGCGGCGACGAGTCCCGCAAACGGCGTGTTCCCATCGGTCGAGCTACTCGGGTCGAACTGATGCAGAAGCGTAATCTGTCCGGCGGAGTTCAACTTGAACACAACTCCTCCCTGTCCTGAACCCCCACCACTGGTGGTCCCATAAAGAGCATTGTCGTTCCCGAACACCACTGGTGAATAGAGATACGCGCCGTGCGTGTAATCAAAGTTGTACAGCACCGTCATCACCCCGGCCGGCGTCAAGCGGAACACGGTTCCCCGACCCGTCAACCCTCCAGATTGCGATGTGCCGTAAAGATTACCGTCGTTGCCGACAGAAAATGGGGCGAAGCTACACGGAGTCGCCGAATTCAGGGTTTTGTAAACCCCGCTGGCGGTAATCAAGTACGCGCTCCAAGGGGGATTGAATCCGCAGGTGGTGCCGTAAAAGCTTCCATTCTTGCCGAGGACTGGTGCTCCAATCGGTCCTGATCCGTCTGATCCGACGAACGCGTGCAATGTAATCAGAACGCCAGCCGGAGTGACTTTGAAAATCGTCCCCAGGTTATTTGCGCCGCCCATATTTGTGGTGCCGTAAAAGTTCCCGTCAAGCCCCAGGCTCAGTCCGCCAGTTGGGTAGGAGCCGTCGGTTCCGGAGAAGTTGTAGAGCGTGGTCACTGTTCCTGATGGTGTGACCTTGAAAACTGTGCCCATCCCCGAAGTGCCCCCATTCCTCGCCGTACCATAAAGATTTCCGTCGCGTCCTTGGGCAAGAACCTCCGGATATGTGGGCGAGCATCCTTCCACGGAACAGTCAAAGTCGTGAAGGTCGGTGTAGATTTGGGCATGAACCGGCGTTGGGGCGCCACTGAAAGCAAAGATGCATGCAGTCACTAGCGACAGCCAATGATTCGAGCAAGACTTCAACACTGCAGAGCTGGGCATAGCTCCTCCTTGGAAGACAAGGGGGTGGCGTGACGGATTCCGACAGGACCTGGGAGATCCCCCTATTCCTTAAAGCGAAAAGAACCTGCCGATCGGCTCATAGCCGCTCACCAAATTTGCCTTAAACTGTCCAAACTCAAGACGGAGGGGACGAATGCTCTCGGATTTTCGTGACGCGGTGCGGCAACTGCGCAAGGCGCCCGGATTCACAACAACTGCCTTGATCACGCTGGCACTCGGGATCGGAGCCACAACGGCGATCTTTACCCTGGTACACCAGGTGATGTTGAAGTCACTTCCCGTCACCAAACCGGAAGAGCTCTGGCGGATCGGTGATAAAGATCGCTGCTGCAACTGGGGCGGATATACCCAGGG
>DATJWZ010000060.1:0-21760 GCA_035500795.1 Candidatus Eiseniibacteriota bacterium
ATTCACCAATCTCAGCGCAGACGTGGGATCGAATGAGAACAGCGGCGCATCGATCTCATCGACGACACGTTGGAGCAGCGCCGTCGCTTCGATGGCCCTGACTTTCTCTCCGGAGAGCATGTCAGCCAGGGCATTGACCTCAAGTGAAAGCTCTCCCAATGCGTCTTCGGGTACAGCATTGCGGGCGCGAAAGGAATAATCTTCTTCCCGAAGGGACCCGATAACATTCGCCAGCGTCTGCAGCGGCCGGATGGTCTGTTCTTGCAGCGCGAGGGCTAGCAGCCACCAAGCGAAGAGTTCAGCAAGTATGAGAGAAATTCTGGAGCCGAGAGCCCACGGTTGCATCCAGACGAGAATTCCGCTGACAATCAGCCCGGGTAATGCGACGAGAAAAGAGTAAAGACTGATTCGATTCTCGTAGAGTATCCGTTTTCGCTTTTTCGGATGAGACGAAGTGGGCCGGCTCGAACTAGAGCCCATATTTCTCCATGCGTCGATAAAGCGCGCCGCGGCTGAGTCCCAGGGCCTCAGCCGCCTGTGTCACATTGCCCTGAAAACGCTGCAACGCCTTGCGGACTAGAACAGCTTCCACAGCTTCGAGGCTGAGATCTTCCAAATTTTGCGACTGTGCTCGCGGCGAGCTCAAGGATAGATCTCCTGGCTGAATTTCGGCAGTTCGACTCATCAGCACAGCACGTTCAATTGTATGATCCAATTCCCGCACGTTCCCAGGCCAGGAGTATTGCAGCAATGCTTGAATCGCTGCCGGATCGAATGTCTGTACTGGACGGCGATATCTCGCCGCATAGCGCGCCAGAAAGTGCGCCCCGAGCACAGGAATATCTTCACGCCTTTCGCGCAACGGGGGAATACGAATTTCGACGGTGTTGAGGCGAAATAGAAGATCTTCTCGGAACTGGCCGGATGCGCATGCAGCCGGCAAGTCGCTGTTGGTGGCCGAAAGTACTCTCACATTTACGCGACGCGAACGAGACGATCCAACCCGCTCCACCTCTCCCGATTCAAGAACGCGGAGGAGCTTGGCTTGCTGTCGAAGGGGAACATTGCCGATCTCATCCAGGAAAATAGTTCCACCGTCAGCGAGTTCGAAGCGGCCGATGCGGTCCGTGCGGGCGTCGGTAAATGCACCCTTCACATGCCCGAACAGTTCACTCTCGAAGACACCGTCCGGAATAGCTCCGGTATTCACGGCTACCAGGGGGCGTGAAGATCTCGAGGAGAGAGCGTGCAGGGTTTGCGCCACAACTTCTTTGCCCGTCCCGTGGTCACCTGTAATCAGAACGTTCGCATCGGAAGGCCCAACGCGGGCAATCGTTTCCAATACAGGCTGCATTGCAGGCGCGGTCGCAATGAATTCCGGGCGCCCCTCCGCCCGAAGGAGCCGATTCTCCGCTTCCAGCCGAGCGGCTCGCTGCAAAGCGCGATGCAGCTCTACCTGGGTTCGCAGGATCGAGATCAGACGCTCGTTCTCCCACGGCTTCTGAATGAAATCGCGCGCGCCACGGCGCATAGCCTCCACCGCCAGCTCAACATTGGCCCAGGCAGTCATGACGATTACCGGTACCGTCGACTCTTGCGCAACGATCTGCGAAAGCAAGTCGAGACCTTCATGTCCCGACGTCGTGTCGCGCGTGTAGTTCAGATCGATCAAGATGGCATCGTAGGAGTTGCTCTTTAGAGCCTCGTGCACCAGCACAGGGGAGCGTGCTTTGTCGACACGATATCCTTGCGGACGAAGGAGCAGATCAAGAGCTTCGAGAATGTGCTCTTGATCATCAGCAGCTAAGATGCGCACCGGAGCTGTGGACTCGGCTCGTGATATTGCTTGCTCTTCCCCGATTTTGACAGATGTTGGCATGGACCTATTGAGATCGATGTGAAACGACTCCGGTAATAGCATCCTCTAGCAGTATGCCATTATGTTCGAGGGTTGTACCTGTTGCGCGGTCCAGTTCGACTTTGGCTTTCTCATAAGTGGTGGTCGCGCTCACCAGGTCCAGTTGGGCCAGCGCAAGGTCCCGCTGGGCCGAAAGCGTCTGGTAGCTTGAGCCCGAACCGAGTTCCTGTTCCTTCTTCGTGATATCGAAGGTCCGCTGCGCCAAGTCGCGGGCCTTTCGTGCGGCTTCCACACGGGCTGCAGTCTGGGTAAGGGCATACTGCGCGTTGCGGACCTCGATGCGGACCTGCTTCTTAAGCTGCTCCATTCGAAGCTCTGCCTGCCGGTATTCGAGTTCAGAACGATATTGATCTGCCTTCGCCACTCGATTGCGAATGGGAATGTTCAAGTTCAAGCCCACATAGTAGTCCGGAGAAGTAAAGTTGAAAGCGTTCACCAGTGCGCCGCTAAAGTCTGGTGGAACCTCTGAAACATTTCCACCTGGAAGGTTATAGACCGGATTCAATGGCCCCCCGAGACCTGATCCGCTGTAGAACCCCACGAACGAGAGAGACGGGAGCAAAGCGTTGCTCGCTGCACGTCGGCTGATCTGCCGGTTCACAAGATCAATGTTGGATTCGGCAAGCTCGGGCCGGTTTTGCTGGGATGAATTGATCAAGTCCTGGATCGGCTGGGCTGCAAGAATCGATGCTACCTCCATCTGATCGGTAGGTATAACGGGCATGGATTCCAGTACGGGATCGTCCAGGCTTTTGGTGATCGCGTTTTTCATTAAGGTTTCCTGCAATTGAAGGCTGGTGCGAGCAACGGTCAATTCCTGGTCACGCTTGGATACTTCGGCCTCAGCACGCATTACGTCCATTGCGGGGATGCTCTGCAACTGCAGCTGCTTTTTCGCGTTTTCGAGTGTTTGTTGGGCGAAGTTGAACGATTGCTCATTGACTCGAGTCTGCTCGTAGGCGTTAGCGAGGTCCCAATAGATATTCTCGATTTGCGTCACAGTAGCGATGACCTGGTCTTTGAACGCGATGTCAGAGATCTTCTTATTGTTTCTCGCAATGCGCAGATAACGAAGATTAGGGCCAAAGCCGAAGCCAGCGAGCAATTCCTGCTGAACCTGGAACCGGAACGTCGAACTTAATGTAGGCGAGAGATTGAAATAAGGACTATTTGTCGTCTGACGCGAATTGCTCCAGGCAAAATTGATGCTGGTGCCTGTAGGAAAAGCCTGAGTGAAAAGCGCGTTGACCTGACCCGTGTTCAGCTGGAGAGATGGAACGCCGTAGATCTGGCGGTTCGCAACCGGAGAAGTTTGGTGCTCAACTCCTCCGTTAACATTAATGAAAGGATCAAATGATGAGACTGTCGTACCTGTGCCGAGGGTAGACTGCACGAGGCCGGATGCGCCGGCTCCGGCGCCGCCCGCGCCCCCCGTCGTTCCGCCTGCTCCTGCGCCAGGAGCGCCCGTTCCAAAACCGCCGACACCACCGCCGGGAGTACCTTGCACGACGCCGGTGTTCACACCTCGAAAAAATCCGCCAGCCTTTGTGCGGACGATGTCGGTATTCGCGATCGGCAGGTTGTATCGGGCAATCGCCAGATCGAGATTGTCCTCAAGAGCAAGCTCAATCGCGTCTTTCAGCGAGAGATACATCTTGCCGTCGCGCACCATTTGATCGAGACGCGGGGAGTTCGACAGAACGGGCTCCGGAACGGAATCAGGCATATACGCATTGAGAGGATTGTGCGATTTCGGCATCTCGAAGCTGAGTTGCTGGATCGATTGCCGAGTCGATGAGGGGGCTTCAACTTGCGCAAACAAGAGAGCCGGGGCAACAAACATCATCGTTAAGGTATAGCGCAACAGTCTGACGGAAGACGAGATCGCGATCACGATGCGCTTACCTCCGCTGGCGAAAGAGAGGGATCTGCCGTATCGCCGACCATCCAGCCATCGCGCAGTTGAATCGTGCGGCTACCGTAGGCGGCATTCGTCTCCGAATGTGTAACTTGTACGATCGTCGTTCCCTGGTGATTCAGTTCGCGGAACAGTTCCATAATCTCCTTGGCTTGGGTTGAGTGAAGGTTGCCTGTTGGCTCGTCGGCGAGCAGTAGTGGGGGCTTGTGAATCACGGCCCGAGCAATTCCTACGAGCTGCTGTTGCCCGCCGGAAAGTTGGCTGGGATATAGGTCCTTCTTCGCAACGATCTGGAAACGATCGAGCGTGTCTGCGACCAGGCCCTGCCGCTCCTTCCGCGGGATGTCTTTGTACGAGAGCGGGAGATCAATGTTCTCCTGCACCGTGAGGTCATCGAGCAGGTGGTAGCTTTGGAACACCATCCCGGTGTTTTTCTTGGCCAACTCCGCCCGTTGCTTGCGCTTCATGGCGTGAACGGCCTCATCGCGGAACCAGTACTCGCCTTCCCATGCGTCGTCGAGTAGTGCAAGCACGTTGAGCAGCGATGACTTCCCCGCTCCCGAGGGACCCATGATCGTAATGAACTCTCCCTCGCGGATTTCCAGATTGATACGGCGCAGAACCCAGGTCTGTCCGGCGGGAGTTTTGTAACTTCGTTCGAGGTTCTTCAATTGAATCATTTCATCTCCAATATTGGTCGTTACTCATACCGCAGTGCCACCATCGGATCAACTCGAGCCGCCCGTCGCGCCGGGATGTATGCCGCCAAGAAGCCGACGGCTGTGACTGCGAAGCATACGCCCGCATAGATTTTGAAATTGCGCGCTCCGGTTCCGTACAGCATAGATTGAAGGACCGAAGCAGAGGCCAATGCACCACTGGCGCCAATAGCGATTCCAGAAACCACCAGAATGGCGGCATCGCGCAAGATCATCCGCAACATGGACGCTCGCTGCGCTCCCAGGGCCATACGCACACCGATCTCGCGCGTTCGCCGTGAAACCGAATAGGTCATGACTCCATAGAGGCCAACGATGGTCAGCGCCAGAGCTAATCCGGCGAATGTGCTCAGCAGAGTCATTGCGAATCTAGGCTGAGAGAGCTGCTTGAACATCAGCTCGTCCATGGTTCGCACGTCAGTGACTGGAATGTTTTTGTCCATATTCGCTAGAATCCGCTGAATGCTGGCGGTCAAGCTTTGCGGGCTCACCGTGCTCCTCACGACTGTACGAAGGCAACACCAGCCGCTCAGTTGATTCGCCGGAAGATACATTGCAGGTGGCATGTCGGGATCGGTAGCTCCGAGGCGAATATTCCCGACAACTCCCACGATTTCGCGCCACGGAGTTCCGTGTTTAGTACCTGCGCCAGGTTTCAGCTTCTTCCCCAACACTTGTTCACCGGCAAAAAATTTGTCGGCGAAGGCGCGATTCACGATCATGACCGGCTGACCACTCTCATCGTCTCGCTCCGTAAAATCTCGCCCTTTCAACACCGGGATTTGCATCGCATCGAAATATCCAGAAGTGATTGGCGTGAGATTAGCGCTGGGGCGATCGCCCTCGGGCACCGGACGCTCGGGGTTCTCGAACGAGATGGTGATTCCATCGTTACCCATCGGAAGGATCATCGATCCAGCAGCCGATTGAACTCCCGGCAGGGCCCGCACTTGATTGAAATATTCGCGGTAAAACTGGACACGTTTGTCCTTGTATTGTGCATCGGGCGTCTCGAAAAACATCGTTGTGAGATGGTCAGGATTGAATCCCTCATTCGCACGCAGCAGGTTGGAAAAACTGGAGATGAGCAAGGCTGCGCCTACCGTGAGAACACATCCCATCGCAACTTGGCCAACGATCAGCAGCGATCGCATCCAGTCTCGTCCAAAGATCTCGCTTCTTCCACCCTCTTTTAACGTTGAGACGAGGTCCGTACGGGAACCGGTCATTGCAGGGACGACGCCAAAAATGAGTCCTGCGGTCAAGGACAATACAAATGAAAATGCGAGGACCCTCAGGTCGACTCCCGCGTCACTAGCGCGCGGCACGCTGTCACCGATGAGGCTCAAAATTGCGGGCGTCGTCAGGAATGCCAGTCCGATGCCGGCAAGGCCGCCCACGATACTCAGAACGACACTCTCCGCTAGCAGTTGCCTTACTATCCTGGACTTGCCTGCACCGAGAGCCGAGCGCAGCGCAATTTCCCGCTGACGTTCACGCATCCGAGCTAACAAGAGATTGGCTATATTGCCGCACGCAATCAACAGCACCAGTCCGACTGAGCCGAGAATCACGAAAAGTGCAGTTCGGCTATCACCAATCATTGCGTCCACTTCGCCAATTACACGGGCAGCCGAGTGCTTAGTATTGGTATTCGGATATTGCCTGGCGAGATTTGCCGCGATTGTGTTCAGGTCCTGGCTGGCCTGTGTTAACGAAGCACCTGGCCTGAGCCGGCCAAATACATTTAACAGATGAGCGCCGCGGTTTTTTACCAGGGAATTCGGGTTCGCGGGGTCGTCGTCGACAGCCAATGTAGCCCAAATATCGTTTGTGGTGCGGGCCACTGGGAAACGGAAAGAACGCGGCATCACTCCCACGATCGTGTAAAGGGCACCGCTGAGCCGGACAGCTTGCCCAATTATGTTTCTATCGGCGCCAAACTGCGAAACCCACAAATTGTGGCTAATGAGTATGACTTTTGATCCCACCTTCTCTTCTTCCGGTAGAAATCCGCGTCCAAGTTCAGGGCGTACCCCCAGAGCCGGCACCAAATCCCAGGACACAATCTCAGCATCAACCTGAACCGGCCGGTCTAGGCCGGTGAGTGTGAACTGCGCGTCATGATATGAGACGAGATGATCGAGAGTGCGGTTCTGCGCTCGCCAGTCGAAGAAGTCCGGATAGGAGACATCGAATGCTTCGTAGTTATTACGCTCCGCTGATTGCGCTTCGACCAATCTCTCGGGCTGTTCGTACGGAAGGGGGCGAAGCATAACAGCGTCCACCACGCTGAAGACTGCGGTATTGGCGCCCACGCCCAACGCCAACGTAACGACAGCAACCGCCGCAAAACCGGGGTTCTTTCTCAACTGCCGCAGTGCAAATTGAAGGTCTTGTATGAGGCTTGCGAACACGTCTTATTTCTCCATTACTCGTAGCGTAAAGCTGTAATCGGCTGCACCTGCACTGCGCGGCGGGCTGGTACGGATGCCGCAATAAGTGCAAGCATGGCAATCACGATCACGACAAGAACTAACGTTGCCGGATCGCGATACGAGACCCCATAGAGCTGGTTTCGGACGAAACTGCCGAGTGCTAACGAAAGCGGGACGGCGACCGCGATGCTGAGACCAGTCATCAACAACACTTCACTGAGAACCATTCTGACGACTGTTCCGCGCGTGGCGCCCAACGCCATGCGTACGCCGATCTCACGAGTCCGCTGCGCAATCGAATATGCGAGGACGCCGTAGAGGCCAATCGCTGTGATGAATGCTGCTACCACTCCGAAGCTGGCCGCCAGGAATGAAAGCAAGCGCTCGGAAGTGAGGGTCGTATCAATCTCGGCGTTGAGAGATTGCAGAGAATCTACAACCAGCTTGGAATCAATCTGCGCCACGGCGCTTCGCACGGAACTGCCCGCGTCCTCCGGCGCCTGGGTGGTTCTTATGTAGACGCCGATGGAGTTAGGTTCCGCATCCTGGAAAATGGGAGTGTAGAAAATAGGCACCGGGAGGGAGTGCAGGTTCGTATGCTTGGCATCCTTTACGACGCCGACGATGGTAAGAGGCTTGTTGGACTTCCCGACGCTAAACGTTCTACCGAGCGCCTTTTCCGCGCTCCCGAAGAATTTGCGCACAAAGTTCTCGTTGATCACTACGACTTTGGATGACTCCGGAGTATCGGCATCGTTGAATGCCCGTCCTGTAAGAAGCGGAAGCCGCAAGGTCGTGAAATAGCCTGGCGAGACATGCTCCCATTCGAAGCTCATGCGCTCGCCTTCCTGCGCCTGATAGCCGGGAACCTCGATCGAGAAAGTACTGTTGTCGTTAGCAAGGATTGGATCATCCGTTATTCCGACCGACTGCGCGCCGGGCAGTGCCGCAAGTTTTTCAGAGAGCCGCTTGTATAAAGAAGCGACGGCGGTCGGTTGATATCCAGCGAGTCGCGGGTCGAGTTGAAATGTAAGAATGTGGTCCGTTACAAACCCAGTATCCACCGATTTCAAGTTAGCCAGCGTGCGACTGAACAATCCCGCTCCGACCAGCAAAACGAGGCTGAGGCCAATTTGCACTCCTACGGTTAGCCGGCGCAGTCGTGCATGGGTAATCTCGCCGGTTCCGGTTTGCTGCTTCAGTGCATCCGTCACTCTCGGCCGATAGAACTGCAAAATCGGCGCCATGCTAAAGAGCACGCTTGCCAGGACAGATATCACAAAACAGAACACGACGACCCCACGATCGGGAGAAGCCGATAATGACTTCTCTCCCGAATCCATCACGTGAAGCAAGGCTTTGGTGAGCAGCGGTGATACTGCAAATCCGAATACTCCTCCTGCCAAACCCAAGGCAAGGCCTTCCACGAGTAATTGCCCGATGACTCTTGCGCGCGTCGCACCCAAGGAGTAGCGCACGGAAATTTCGCGGGTTCGTGCCGAAGCTCTTACCAGCAGGAGACTCCCCACATTCGCGATGGCCATGAACGTGAGCAGGCCGACCATCCCCATCAAGATGATTAGTGGAACACGCATCGTCTCGCGTAGCGATGAGAGTCCCTTTGACCCGTCGAGCAGTTGGATGTAGCTCTTTTCTACGAAGTGTTCACGGAAGCGTTGGCTGCGCGCTGTAATGCTCTGCAGTTCTACGGTGCGCAGTGACTTCCACAGCGAAGTGATTCCGGCTTCCGCCTGTTGCTTCGAGATACCCGGCTTCAGGCGCGCAACAATGCTCATCCATTTGGATCGCCGATCTTCCAATTCGTCCCACTGCGGCGTGATTTGGGCTTTCATGGTGATGGGGACGAACAAGTCTGTGTGTTGCCCGGTAATCACGCTTCTGAACCCTGGCTGCGCCACACCAATGATGGTGTAGGGATTTCCGTTGATGATAAGGCTCTGATTGATGACCGAACTGTCGGAGGCGAAATGCTCGGTCCAGTATGGATAGTTCAGGACGACTAGCTGGGAGGCTCCGCGCGTAGCCGAATCTTCTGGCACAAAAAGTCGGCCCAGGGCAGGCCTGACACCAAGCACAGAAAAATAATTTCCGCTGACCATTTCACTTGCCGCTAAGCTAGGACTGTTGTGCCATTGCACTCCAACCTGTGCTGGAAAAACGGCCAGCATTCCCTCGAAGACCGAATTCTGATCGCGTAGGTCGCGATACATCGGATAAGAGAACTGTATGTTCTCCCCTCCGCCCCAGGAATCTGTATGGCCCGTGTCAGATCCGACAAACTTCAACATGACCAAGCGTTCGGGTTCTCGAACAGGCAACCGCTTCAGCAGAATCTGCTCGACCAGGGAGAATATTGCTGCGTTCGCACCGATACCAACCGCGAGTGTCAGCACTGCGACGGCAGTAAAACCCGGATACTTTCGTAACTGCCGAACCGCATAGCGAAGATTCTGTAACAGGCTATCCATAGCTCCTCACTCGTATCGCAGCGCTGTCATTGGATCGACTTTGGCTGCCCGGTGCGCGGGAATGTAACTCGCCGCCACTGCAACTGCAATCAAGACGAGACCCACACCCGCAAACGTAACGGGATCCAGAGGACTGACGCTATAAATCTGATTGGCCACGATTCGCGTCGACGCCGCTGCCAGAAGCAAACCAGCCAAGGTCCCGAAGATTGTCAGCCTTACACTCTCCGTCAAAACCAAACCGAGAATGTCCCGCTGACGAGCCCCCAGTGCGACACGCACCCCGAACTCGCGGGTTCGTTGCGCAACCGAGTACGCCATAACGCCGTAAAGCCCCATCGCCGCCAGGAACAGTCCGACTCCGCTCAGCAGGCTAAGCAAGTTGGCGGTGATCTTCGCCCCATAAAGAGATGCTGAGACGTATTCCGTCATAGACTGCGCATCGAAGATCGTGATTGCCGGGTCGATCGCGGCGGCCTCGCGGCGAGTTGCCGCAATCGCCTCGCTTACAGAGCCAGATGTCCTTACCTGAAAAGTCAGCCCGTATTCCGGACGGAAGATCTGACGAATCGGAATGTAGAAATAGGGTTGGGGATTTTCTGTTGCGCGGTGATACTTGCTGTCTCTAGCAACGCCGACGATGGTGAACCATTCGCCCCACCCATGCACTTTGTGACCAATTGGATCCTGGTTCGAAAGGAAACGGCGGACAAACTCCTGATTCACAATCATGACCTTTTGCGTCGTCCGATCATCATGCCAATCGAAATCCCGGCCTTCAACTAACGGAATCTTCATCAAATCGAAAAAGCCCGGCGAAACGAGATCACGATAGATCTTCATGTTTTCGTTCGGCGCGGGAACGTATCCTTCCACTTCCAGCGTCTCCCAATTGCCCCCATAGAAACCAAGCGGCACCGAATCGTCATAGCTCACGGCAGTTACTCCCGGGAACTGCTTTAGCCGTTCGTGCAACCGGCGGCAGAAGGTATCGGTCTGCTGAGAGTTGTAGTTGGCGGTCGAGAAATCGAATTGTGCGAGTGCGACGCCGTCGGGCGAAAAACCGGGATCAACCGCGCGGGAGCGCTCAAAACTCTTCAGGAACAAAGTCGCGCCGACCAAAGCCACAACGGCCAGTGCCACCTCAGAGATAACCATCGCTCCGCGTAGTCGATGTGCCTGCACACCGGCCGACCCGCTGCGCCCACCTTGCTTGAGCGCATCATTTATATTCGCGCGAGAAGAATGCAGCGCCGGGATCAAGCCAGCCAGCACGGTCACGATCAGAACCAGGGCAGCAGCGAAAGCAAAAACCTGACCATCAATAGGCGGAGCCAACATCACAGGTCGGGCGACGCCCGGAAGCAGCCAACGTAATGCCCCTCCGAGCCACCGTGCTAAAACCAAGCCGCAGACTGAACCGGCAAACGCCAGGAACAATGTTTCTGCAAGGATTTGCGCGATTAGCCGCCCCGATCTGGCCCCGAGAGCCAGCCGAATGCTGAACTCCTGCGCGCGACGTGTAGCACGGGCCAGGAGTAGGTTCCCAAGGTTCGCGCACACAATCAAAAGGACAACGCCGCCAATTCCCATGAGAATTACGACGGGGGTTAGCAGCATCGATTGCGTGCCGAAGTGCGACTGCCACACCGGAAGAACTGTAGCCCCGATTCCCAGATTCGAATCTGCATCCGCCTCCGCCATGCGATTTGCGAGTGCCTGCAGCTCTGCGCGCGCCTGGCCAATGCCGGCCCCCGGCACAAGTCGGGCCAGCAGCATGAAGTTTCGCGTATTGCGATCCTTCAGCATCCATGTGCCCGTGTGCGTCATCTGGCCGTACATCGTGAGTGGAATCCAGAAGTCGAAATCCAGCCCGGCGTGCGTACCATGAAACTCTTCGGGGGCAACGCCAATGATCGTCAACGGCGTCTGATTAATCCGCAACGTTCTACCGATCGCAGAAGGATCTGACTCGTAGTGACTCTTCCAATAATCGTGGCTGATTACGACAACAGCGTGTGCGTTCTGCGCGTCATCCTGTTCTTCGGAGGAGAAAAAGCGTCCGGCCTCGGGCTTCACGCCGAACATCTCGAACACACCGCCCGAAGCCATCTCTCCCCAGGCTCGCTCTACCTTGGGGGCCTCTCCGACTGAAAAGAGATATGCCCGATACGCGGTAACGGATTTGACCAGCCGCAGGTTGTCGCGCATATCGCGAAAATCGAGATAAGAAGTGGTGATCGGTTCACCGCCCGGGGCAGTGTTCTCTATCGCCACGATGCGTTCCGGTTCCGTGGCTCCAGGAAACGGATTTAGCACGAGCGAGCGCAGCCAGCTGAAAATCGTGGCGTTCGCACCGATACCGATCGCAATCGTCAGGATCGCGACCGCGGCAAATGTTGGACGGCTGCGGAGAGTTCGCACCGCATAGCGCAGGTCTTGTAACAAGCCACTCATCGTCGTCACCCTCACTCGTATCGCAAAGCTTCCATGGGATCGACCTTGGCCGCCTTGCGCGCAGGGAAGTAGCTGGCGAGCAGCGCAAAAATAGACAGCACTAAAGCGACGGAGAGCATTGTGCCCGCGTCCCATGACCGCACTCCAAAGAGCAGTCCTTGGATCAGTGTTGCGGCTCCAATCGCGCAGAAAACGCCGGCCCCGATCCCGACGCCGACGAGCCAGGCCGCTTCGCGCATGATCAACTGATAGACGGCGCCGCGCTGAGCTCCCAAAGCCATGCGCACGCCTATCTCCCGGGTTCGTCGTCCCACCGAATAAGCAATTACCCCGTAAAGTCCGACCACGCCGAGCAACAGCGCAACGCAGGCAAACCCTCCCACGAGCCACGCGGAAGATCGATGCATGTATGCGCTTGGAGACTGATTAATCTTCGTCGCCATCGTCATCTCGTTCAGGGTCCCGATTCCGGGATCGACTTGGTGAACCGCGTTTACGATCGGCTGGAGTAAAGCCGCCTCGGACTGCGATGTCCGCACGACGATGTTGAAGTAAGTGTCAGGGCTTTGCCCGAACGGATAGTAGACTGCCGGCCAAATCTCCGAATCGAGGGAACCGTCCCGAATGTCCTGCACAATTCCGACCACTTCGGCGAGTGATTTGGGCGACAACTCGGTATCGCCAATCTTCTTGCCGATCGGATCCTCCCCCGGAAAATACTTTCTCGCCAGTGCTTGATTGATGATGACCACACGCGGCTTCGAGACATCGTCAAAGTCGGTAAAGTATCTCCCTTCCGCGAGACTGGCACGGATCGTCGAAAAGAACTCCGGACTCACATCCCGCTGGTTCACTTCATTGTGTTCGCCGTTATAGGGATGCCCCAGGATTCTCATCCACGTCGTATTGCCATTGAAGCTGACCGGTAGCACGCTGGAGAGAGCGGCCGATTGGACGCCCGGCAGACTTTCTATCTGAGCAACAAGCTTTTTCCCAACCGTCGCCTGTTGCTCGTCTTTTTCATACGTTAATGGGGATAATGCGACGGTCATCGTGGCGAGGTGATCTGGTTGAAAGCCGACTTCAACATGTAGCAATCGATAGAGACTCTTTCCCAGTAGCCCCGCGCATGCAAGTAGCACAACCGCAATCGCCAACTCGACCACCACTAGATTGGCACCGAAATGCCGCCACACGGTGCCGGCAGCCGTACGGCCACCCTCGGCTAGACCGTCGCGTATATCTTGCAGAGGTAGCCGGAAGAGGGGAGTTAGCGAAAAGATTGCCGTCGCAAGCATAGCAATGACAGCGGCAAAGGCAATAACGTGGAGATTCAATCCGAGCCCGGCAAGGTATGGCATGCTCGCCATCATGTCCTTGGAAACGAGGCCGACTAAGGTTTGCATGAAAACGCGCGCGAGGCCGATCCCGGCCAGAGCGCTGATCATGGCCAGAGCAAGCCCTTCGGTAGCGAATTGCCGCACCAACCGCAATCGCGAAGCGCCAAGCGCGCCACGAACTGCAATCTCCCGCTTTCGGCTTTCCGAGCGAACCAGCAGAAGGCTCGACACATTTACGCAAGCGATGAGCAGTAGTAGTCCCGCTCCACCCAGAAGGGCGAGCAAGATGGGGCGAACATCCTTGACGAACACTTCAGAAAGCGGAGCAACAGCTGCTCCTTGTCCGCGATTCTCGTCAGGATACTGAATCTCCAACTGGCGGGCGATGGCCTGCATGTTGGCTCGGGCCATCTCGACTGAGACACCATCTTTCAAACGACCTATGCCGTACAGACCATGGCAACTCCGCCGCTTCAGGCACGGATTATCCTGGCGAAGAGTCGTCCAGAATTCCGCACCGCCCTCAGCGGCAAACTGAAAGCTTTCTGGCAAGACACCGATAATCGTGTATGGGACACCGCTGAGAGTCACCACTTCGCCGACAATGTCCTTTCGGCTAGCGAAACGCCTCCGCCATGTCGCATGACTCAGGATGAGGGTCTGCGGAGCTTCCAGTTGATCTTCTCCCGCGTGGAAGTCGCGGCCAAGAGCGGGAGTCACTCCGAGTGTCTGGAAGAAGCCCGCACTGACGCGGATTGCGTCGACGGGCTCGGTGCCGGAGTCAGTTCGCAGCAGGAATCCGTCTCCGTTGTACGCGTCGAATGAACTGAAGACTTGATTGAGTCTCTTCCAGTCGACAAAATCTGGGTACGAGAGATTGGCGCGGGGAAACATAGCCGCGCTCTCGGTGACATCCATCAGTCGAGAGGGATCCTTATATGGTAACGGCCGGATTAATGCCGCATCGACAAATCCAAAAATGGCGGCACTGGCGCCGATGCCCAGCGTGAGAACCAAAATCGCCGTGGCTGCAAAGCCGGGACTCTTCCGCAACTGCCGCAGAGCGTAGCGAACATCCTGAAGAAGATTTTCCATCGTGCTTCCCTCACTCGTACCGCAATGCCACCATCGGATCAACCTTCGCTGCCCGGTGCGCCGGGATATAGCACGCCGACAACGCCGCGGCGACCAGAAGTAAAATCACCGCCACAAACGTGAGAGGGTCAGACGCAGTCACCCCAAAGAGCATCGAACCAATAGCACGCGCGAGCACGAGTGAACCGGCGATTCCGATGGCAAGGCCGATCGAAATCGTGCGCATGCCTTGACTGAGGATCATCGTCAGCACATCTCGTGGACGCGCTCCCAGCGCGACTCTGACTCCAATTTCACGCGTTCGCCGGCTCACGGAGTACGCCATCACGCCGAATACACCGGCGGTAGCCAGCAACAGCGCAACGATTCCAAAGAATGTGATCAGAATGAGGTTGAACTTGCGCGAGCCGAGTGAAGCCGAGTAGACCTGCGAAAACGTCCTGAACTGCGGTGGAATTTCAGGATTTGAATCCTGAAGAATTCCGCGTGCAGCCAAAGTAACTAACTGTGTTGGTGCATCGCTCAACATCGTGAGAGTGATCGCCGGCCGTGGACGTTGAAACAGGTTCACGTACACCGTCGGACGCGGCGGCACTTCAAGGCCGTAATCATGAACGTCGCCTACAATTCCAATGATGGTGAGCAAGCGGATATCGCCATCCATGTTGCCGAATTCAATCGTGCGTCCGATCGGATCCTGGCCAGGCCAACGCTCGCGCGCAAGCGATTCGCTGATCACCGCCACGTGCTGGGATTCCATGGTGTCACGCTCATCGAACATGCGCCCCCGAATCAGCGGAATGCCAATGCTCTGGAAGTAACCGGCGCTCGCCACCCCAAAGTCTGCAGTGCCAAGGCGTTCTTTTTGCTGAGAGAAATTGTCGAACCAAAGCCTGAGGACTTCATCGCTTGCAGGAGTCTTGGGAAGTTCATCCTGCGTCACGAGCAGGAACATTCCGTCAGGAAGCCCACCATCCATTGGTAGCTGATTGATAGCTCCAACTTTGTGGACACCCGGAATCTGTTTCAGCCGCTCAATCAGATTCGAAAAGAACGCAGCTTCGTTTGCCTTAGCTTTTGCGTCTGTCCAGTTCAGCCAGGGAAGCGAAACGTCCATAGTGATGACTTTGTCGGTGCTGAATCCGGGATTCACCTCAAGCACTTTTTTGAGGCTTCGCCCAAGCAGTCCCGCACCGACCACGAGAACAACGGTGATTGCGAACTGTGCGGCGACAATTCCCTGCCCGACGCGCCGGCTGCTTTGCGATCCGGCCTGTCCTCGGCCGCCTTCGGAGAGAGTTTCACGCACCCCGCCACCGGTAGCGCGAAGAGCGGTAAATGCCCCGAGTCCGACGGCAACCGCAGTCGAAAGCAACAGAGCGAATCCGAGCACCGGCAAGTTGATCGAGACATCGCTGAGCCGCGGCAAATTTTCCGGAGCGAGCGCGATCAGTGCTCGTACTCCGAAAAATGCGCCGACGATACCCAAGCCACCGGAGATCAGCGCGAGAACGCATGCCTCGGTAAGAAATTGGCGAATCAGCCGACCGCGCTCGGCGCCCAGCGCACTGCGGATTGCAAGTTCGCGTTCTCGCACGGAAGCCTGCGCAAGAAGCAGATTCGCTACGTTCGCGCACGCAACCAGAAGCAGGAATCCCACAGCACCTAGAAGAACCAACAGTGCCGGACGGGATTCGCCTGTGATCGACTCATGCAGTGGCACTACCGCAGCGTCGTTCAGCAGATAATCCCCTTGCTCACTGGATGTATCGTGAATGCGGCGCGCGATAGCGCTGATCTCCGCATTGGCCTGTTGCGGACTTACACCATCTCGAAGCCGTGCCACCGCGCTGTAGTTATGAGAAGTCCGGCTCGGATTTTCGCCATCGAGATCTGCGGGAACCCATATTGCAGTTTCAGAAGGAAACTCGAACGCATCGGGAAGGACTCCGATTACGGAATAGATGGCATTGTCTGTTTTGAGATGCAGTTGCGCGAGGTCGGGCCGGGATGCGAGATTCTGCCTCCAATATCCCGAGCTGACGATCGCAACCGGGGCTGCTCCCTTGCGCATGTCAGCCGCGTTGAAGCCGCGTCCGATCGCCGGCTGCACTCGGAACACGTTCAAGAAGTCGGCGGAGACACTGGCCACCATCGAACGAGTTGGTTGGGCAGACCCGGAAACCGACGCGATGTCTGCGTGGTATTTCGCCATTGCCTGAAAGCTGTGGCTTTGATCGTGGAAGTCGTCGAAGTTCGGATCAGCAAGGCGATTCCACGTGCCCTTCGTTGTCACCTCGAACACTGCCATGATCCGATTGGGATCCTGGTATGGTAACGGTCGAAGTAATACGCCGTACACCACACTGAACATCGCGGTGCTCGCACCAATTCCTAATGCCAACGTGATCACGGCAACGGCTGTGAACCCTAGTCTCTTGCGCAATTGTCGCAGCGCATAGCGGACGTCATGGATTAGGTTTGCCATCGTATCCCTCATTCATTCCGCAGCGCGATCACCGGGTCCACTCTGCTCGCACGATAAGCCGGAATCACGCATGCGATGAGAGCAATCAGTCCCAGCAGCATCGCCACCGCGAGAAACGTAATCGGGTCGGAAGGTTTCACCTGGTACACAAGGCTTGCGATCACTCGTCCCAAAGCCAATGAGGCGACGATGCCGATGCCGACTCCGAGCAGCGCGGGCTTCATCCCTTCGAAGACCACCATTCGCAAGACATCTTCGATCCGTGCTCCCAGTGCGAGGCGGATTCCGATCTCCGGTACTCGTTGCCGGACGCTATACGAAAGCACGCTATAAATCCCAATCGCCGCGAGCAGAGCGGCAATTGCGGCGAATATCCCGAGCAGAAACATGTTGAAACGAGGTTGTGATAAAGACTTGGCGACCATATCGTCCATCGTGAAGATGTCGCGCACCGGCATATCCCGATCGACTTCATGAATCGCATTTGTTACCGCTGAGACCATGCTCGATGGAGCAACCGTCGAGCGAACAACGAAGGTCATGGGAAAAGAGCGCCAGTCGAACTTGCTGGATCCCGAGAGTTGGCCAATCGGCTCGTAAATAGCCGTTGATGGACGCTGCTGGTCTAAACCGTCGAGTTTCACGTCTCCGACCACGCCAACGACTTCGCGGACATGCTCCGGAGAAAAAGTGAGAGTGAGGCGCTTGCCGATCGGATCTTCGCCCGGCCAGAAGTGCTCGGCCATGGATTGACTGATGAGCACCGCTGCCGGCCGTCCAACGACATCTTGGTCATTGAAATCGCGGCCCCGGACTATGGGTATGTGCATTGCGCGCATGTATCCCGCACTTGCTGCCCGCACATCGACTTCCGGCTGATCTGCCATCGCAACGACCGGCTGTCCTTCGATCTGAATCGGCTGATGGGAGCCGCCATTGTCGAGCGGAATGTCGTCAATCACTCCCGCTGATTCCACTCCGGGTAGAACTCTGACGCGCTGCAGAACCTGGTCGAAAAACTGGATCTCCTGCTGAGGCTCAGGAAATTTCGCGCGCGCGACCGCAGCTGTCATCGTCAAAACACCACGAGATTCGAACCCCGGCAGGACATTCTGAAGCTGGTGAAGGCTGCGGATCATTAGCCCTGCACCCATAAGTAGAACCAAGGAAAGCGCAACTTCCGCCACGACCAGAACGCTTCGCGTACGCTGGCTCGCGGAACTCGTATCCATACGGCCCAGTCCCTGCTTCAAGGCCTGATTGATGTCACTCTTTGCGAGACGAAAAGCTGGAAGCACTCCTGCCGCAACACCTGTCAGGATCGAGGTGCATGCGGCAAAGGCCAGAACTCTCAGGTCTAATTCGATCGTGACTGTTGGGGGAAGTTGGTTCCCAAGGTATGCCACCAAGAACCGCTCGCCAAAGTAGGCCACCACCAATCCGAGAGTTCCGCCAATCGATGCCAGCAAGACGGACTCAGTCAGAATCTGCCGGAGTACGCGTGCCGAACTCGCTCCCAGCGCCGACCGGATTGCAATCTCCTTCTGACGGCTAAAAGTCCGCGCGAGGGCGAGGTTCGCCACATTGGCGCACGCGATCAGAAGAACAAACGCAACTGCCCCCAAAAGCACAAGCAATGCAGGCCGCACATCGCTTGCCAGATCTTGCTGTAAGGGAACGACGATCGCCCCCCAGCCCTTGTTATCGACCGGATATAGTTCTTCCAAGCGGCGTGAGATCGTATTCATTTCGGCTTGCGCCTGCTGCAGGCCGACTCCGTCTTTCAACCGCGCAATGACGACCGAATGGTGCTCTCCGCGGACGGCGCGTTCTTTATCAGTCCAGCCCATCGGGGTCCAAATCTGCGCGAACTCGGGGAAGCGGAAGGATGGCGGCATGACACCCGCGATCAGAAAATTCTGCCCGTCCATCGTGACATCGTGGCCGACGATATCCGGATTCGAGCCGAAGTGTTCTTGCCAGAACCGGTAGGTCAGGACCGCCACATTCGTGCGTCCCGGCTGATCTTCCTCCGGAGAAAAAACTCGCCCCAACATCGGCCGGACGCCGAGTGTCTCGAAAAATCCTTGACTTACAGACGACGCATCGACCTGCTGCGGCTGCGCAAGACCCGTCAACGTGAGGCCGCGGTAGCTGTAGATCGCCATGTCGTCGAAAACGTGATTGTCGCGCTTCCAATCGATATAGTTGGCAGCAGAAACGGAGAACTTATCGATTCCGGGAAAACTCTTTGCTGGCGGAGTGTGCCAGACGCGGACAAGACGATCCGAATCTTTGAAAGGAAGAGGACGAAGCAAAACAGCGTTCACGACACTGAAAATTGCAGTGTTTGCGCCGATCCCCAGCGCGAGCATCAGCACAGCGAGCAGTGTGAACGTGGGTCTGGCTCGGAGCGTCCGCATTCCGTAAGCGAGATCTTGAACCAAAGTACTCATGACTACACCTCACTCATATTCAAAGGGCCGGACTAACTCGATCTTGATCGCCCACTGAGAACACTTATCCCTGCCAACGCAAGCGCAGGCTTTTTCTTCCCGTTTTAACGCGATTGGCGCCGAAAGATGTTCAGGCGCCTACATCCGCCAGGAGTTTCTTGAGTTCTTCCTCCGCCACGACCTTGCCGTCGAAGAGGTGTACTTCTCTTTGCGCATGTTTGGCAAATCGCGGATCGTGCGTCACCATGCAAATGGTCGCGCCATCCCGATGAAGATCGGCCAGCAACTCCATCACTGCTTCACCGTTTCGGGAATCGAGGTTTCCAGTCGGTTCGTCCGCCAGCAGGATTGACGGCTTCCCACCCAGAGCACGCGCTACAGCTACACGCTGCTGCTGACCTCCAGACAGTTGTGAAGGATAATGGCGTACGCGGTGCGCCATACCGACTCGTTCGAGCGCCTCCATGACGCGCCCCTTGCGCTCGGCCGAAGGCATACGCTGCCGATAGGTCAGCGGGAGCTCTACGTTCTCATAAACCGTGAGGTCACCAATCAGGTTGAAACTCTGGAAGATGAACCCGATTTCTTGATTGCGAATTCTAGCGCGCTCCGCAAAATCCAGGTTCTCTACCGGCTTGTCGTTCAATAAGTAACGACCGCCAGTGGGCGTGTCGAGAAGTCCTATGATCGAAAGCAGCGTCGATTTGCCGCAGCCTGACGGGCCAGACATAGCCACATATTCGCCCCGGTTCACCGACAGGTGAACTCCGGAAAGTGCGTGCGTTTCAATCTCATCGGTGTAGAAGACCTTTGTGAGGTCACTAATCTGGATCAGAGGTTGGCCATTCGTCATGAAGTCATCCGCCTCATCTTTGAATTTGTTATTCCTGAAGCCGAATACGGTCTGTGTTGTCCCAACGCGACATGTCCGAGAGCACAACTGTGTCCCCCTCGTGCAGGCCGTCAATAACCTGAATCGAATTCACCGAAGCCCGCCCTACTTTCACCGGAACACGAGTTGCATCACGCCCATTGGGATCAAGCTTGAACAAACTGATCGTGCTGTTTTCCTGTCCGAAAGCTGGCCGGCCCACATACAGAACGTTCTCGAGCCGTTCCAGATCGATCGTGCCATCGACGCTCAGATCTGGCCGCGCCCCTCTCGGAAGCTCTCCTGTCAGTTTGACGTCTACAGTGACCGTTCCGTTTTGTACACTCGGATCCACTCGCATGACTGTGCCGGAAATAACCCCATTGTGGGTATCTACCGAGGCCGGCTCGCCGATCTGCACATCACGGGCCTGCGTCTCCGCCACCTTCAGCTCCGCCATTAAGTGGTTTGGCTGCACCACCTTAGCCAGCATCGTTCCGGGAGATACGTGCATACCTACATGGAGGGGCAGTTCCACCAGAACGCCGTCGATACCCGCGCGCACCTTGAGAGCGTCGAGTTGTTTCCGTTTCAACTCTGCTAGCACCCGCATCTGATCGACCTTCGCCTGCAGTTCCGACAATTGCGCATCGATCGACTTCTGGGTGCTCTCCAGCCGCTGATCCTCCAAGTTGTTTCGGACGGTAAGTTCGTCGGCTTTGCTCTTCGAAGCCTTATAGGCCAGACCGGAAATTACTCCGAGGTCATACAGGGATTTGTCCGTCTGCGACTGCAATTGTGTTTGGTTGTAATCGGCTTTGACCGTTGCGGCGCCAGCCTTCTGATTCATCAGGTCGCTTTCCAGTTTCATCCGCTGGCTCTGATATTCAGCCTGGGCCGCCTTCCACTGAAGGTCCGCATCGACTGCAGCCTGCTCCACCTGGGGATTGCTCATGTCAAGCAGAATGGTGTCAGTCTTAACGAGCGAGCCTGGCAGCATGCGGATCCGCAGGACCGTGGCCTCAGTTTCTGCTGGAATTTGCAACACCGACTCTTGCGAAGGAACTAGTGACCCGATTCCGCGAACTTGGCGCAGCATCGATCCGCGCCTCACCGTATCGGTCCACACGGTTCCTCTTTCTACCGTGGGGGCAGCGGGTTTGAGGCGGTAGACTGCCGCAGTCAGGATGGCCACTACGACTACAATCCCTCCTATAAGGACAATCTGCTTCCTACGTTTGCGCTGCTTAAATTCTGGTCTGGCGATATCCATCACCGCCTGAAAGGGCAATTGTTTCGCCATTTGGTGCGAAACCTAATCTACTGAAATTGGGGGAGATAACTCTAGCCGGGAGGCTCGCCGGAAAGGTGAAGTGTTCGCTTGGCTCGGTATATTGTCCATTGTCGGACAGTCTTGAATCATAGTCTTCCGATGACGGAGCTGCGCTCTCGGGCGGCGGACTCAAGGGCATGGGAGTCTAGAAAGACTAACCTGACGCCCGTGTCCAAAGAAACTTATCCACCGCCAACCTCCGCGAGCCTTGCGAGCTTCTAAAGGCCGCTGTTGGCCT
>DATJWZ010000061.1:0-2560 GCA_035500795.1 Candidatus Eiseniibacteriota bacterium
GAGAATTCCATGCGGCTGGTAAAAATTGGCGGCCTCGAGGACATTGTCTGGAATGACGCCATCGTGTTGCCAGGGTTTTGCGACCGAGTCGACCTGAACTGTCAGGAGGACCGGGATATCACTGCGATCAAGCTCGCGGGCGAGCAGTACGACTGCGGACGCGCCCCAGCTTTGGCCGAAGAGGATGATGCGAGCGCTGGATTTTTCTTCGGGGCTGAGATTGCCGTTGTGGTCTTTGTCGATGAGGCGGACGATGCTGCGATAGGCCGCCTTGCGGTGACGGTTCTCGAATACCTGGACGTATGCGTTTTTCGGGGCAGACTTTCGCATTCTCTCTGCCAGAAAAACCGGTCCATGATGCGGATTGTTGTGCCGAACGAAGCCCCCCACAAAGCCGACGAGGATATAGGAAGGAGATTGAGGTGGTACCGCGGTGACTCCGGGTTCCGCAGCGAAGGCTTGTGTCGTGGCCGCTCCGAGCAGGAGAAGGACGGCAACAACGGGCTGAGGTCCAGCGAAACGCAAAACGCGGAACTCCTCAAACAGTAGGATGACTGGGAGAGCACCGTGGATGCGTCAAAAGATTGTCACCCACATCACAGACTGCCCCACAAACGTGCCGAGGAAGAGCAAACGCCAAGACTGGCGCGGCCTTTGGTCGACCCAAACCCCGGCGAACAGTCTACACCCGCTGTCAAGCGGGTGTTCTCGCGTCGTTTCAAGTTGAATTCCATCTCAACTGATGACACGTTCTGGGCCGACTCCGGATATCCTTTGATCGGTCCGCACCAGCCAGCTTTGAAGAGGTGGCTATGGCCTCAGTGACTGATCTCATCCCAGGAATTCGCTCGTTCCGTCCTTTCCTTCCCGCGAAGGAGTTTGAAACCAGCCTGCGCTTTTATGAAACGATCGGCTTTCATGTTTATAGACTTGGAGATGTGCTCGCGGAACTAAGCCTAGGAGGCCACGCTTTTCTTCTCCAGGGTCACTATGTGAAAGAGTGGGCCGAAAACACAGTCATGCATGTACTCGTCAACGATGTCCAGGCTTGGTGGCAGTACATCAGTTCCTTAGACCTAGCTCGGCAGTTCGGCGTCTCTCCTGCCGCGCGGCCCCGTGTCGAGCCCTGACTAACGGTGTCCTATATATCCGATCCGGCGGGGGTACTCTGGCATTTTGCAGAGGCCACGAAGTTGGAAGGCAAGGAAACCTAAATGGTCGGGCACCTTTGAGGGCAGCGGAAGACCTTCCAGTTGACATGCCTGAGTTTCCGGTCACTTGCGGCGGAGTTTTGGTCCTGACACGAATGGGTTGTCAGTGAGCAGATAGCGCAGCGGCATGTCTGCAGCTTTGGTGATGCCAATCCGCGGAGTCGCTGTGATAGCTCGGGTCCGGTAGCCATCTTCGCCGATCCACAGGCTGCTCTGGTCCGAAGCCAGGTCGCAATCGTTGTCGCGAGTGCGGGTGATGCCAAAAGCTTCGCAGAGGCGGCCGGGACCGCTGGTCAGCAGGCGCAGGTCTTTCGGGCCGTGGAGTTCGATCGCGCGGGCTTGCGCCATTTCTTCAACTCCTCCCAGAGGTTCGAGCGCGCGGAAGAGGACGCCTCCGGCCTGGCCCTCGGGCTCGCAGGAAACGTTCAGGCAATAGTGATTCCCGTAGATGAAGTAGATGTAGGCGTGGCCGGGTGGGCCGAACAGGACGGAGTTCCGAAGAGTGCGTCCGGCAGCGGCGTGGGCGGCGGGATCTTCTTTGCCGAGATAGGCTTCCACTTCTACGATGCGGGCAGTGAGGGGCACGCTCGCGTTGCGGACCAGGACCTTTCCCAGAAGCTGGCGCGCTACGCGGCGAGGATCACGTGCGAAGAAATCGCGATCGAGAGCCCGGATTTTCGGAGCGGAGTTTCTGGACGGCATCCAGATCAGATCTTACTGGTTGGGAAGAAATGAGAGTTCGTTTTCGCTGACAAACGGGGAGGCGATATGCCTCCCCGACAGCCGGCAGGTACGCCGACGCTACGTTGCTTTTACTTTTGCTGACTCTTTCAGATATTCCAGTACCTCTTCGGCGTGACCGTCTGGCTTCACGTTTTCGAAGATGTGCTGGATTTTGCCATCGGGGCCGATTACGAACGTGGTCCGGGCAACGCCCATGACCTTCTTGCCATACATGTTCTTTTCTTTCATGACGCCAAAGGCGTTGGCGACCTTCTTTTCGGCGTCGGCGAGCAGGGTGAAGGGTAAATTCTCCTTTTCCTGAAATTTCTTTTGCGCTTTTGGGGTATCGGGGGATATGCCAAGCAGCACGACGCCCGTCTTTTGAATCTGTTTATATGTGTCGCGGAACCCGCGAGCTTCTATGGTTCAACCGGGGGTATTCGCTCGCGGATAGAAGAACAAAACTACCGTTTTGCCGCGCAGATCTTTGAGCGCGACTTCGGCGCCGTTCTCATCCTGCAAAGTGAAGTCGGGAGCCTTATCATTGACTTTCATGCCAAATTCTCCGCAAACGTGGAAATGGATTAAGACCAGGAGTTGTAACCCGAGAGCTTTGTTCAGAATTC
>DATJWZ010000062.1:0-22638 GCA_035500795.1 Candidatus Eiseniibacteriota bacterium
CACATTCGATCGTGACTTTGCCTATTTTCGTTTCGGCAGATTGCGGAATCCGCCGATACCAGCTCGCCTTAACTTCCTGCCTCACTCGCTGCACGTAAGGTCCAAAATCGACGCCCTGCGTGTCGCTCAGAATCTCGAACCCACTAGCTACTCGGCTGCAAACTTGCAAGATTACGAAGCCCTGTTTTGTGCGGATTACATCGGAAACTTCGGCTACCTTCATGATGAAGACCTTATCTTCGATTTGCTTTGGAAGTTGGCCGCGCTCAAACGTACCAAGCGCCCCACCATAGGCTGCAGATGGGCCGTCAGAGTACTTTTTCGCGATGTCTTCGAACTTTGCGCCCTGACTGATAGCTTCCCGCGCAGTATCTGCTTTGCGTTGTGCATCAGCCACCTGAGCCGGATCGTAAGGTCGTGGAGTGCTAATCAGGATTTCGCGCAGGCAGATTGACTCGCCATTGGGCACAGGGGCAGTCGCTGTGGTCTGGCTTGCGGACGGATGCGCAAATAAGAGCAGCAACGGCAAAAACCGGGCACACCTAGGAGTCACGTGACTAGTCTCCTCCGTTCTTTCCGCAACAGGCGGCATTCTACCTCGGATTGCAGACGGCGTTTGCCGCAGTGCGCTCCGATTGCTGGACGACTAATGTAAGCAGATGAGATGAGAAGGCCGGTCTCCAGACGGGATGCTGTACGCTCCCAAGTTATCGACGTGCTCAAGGCACAGATAAAAAGGAGACCGGCAATGAAGAAGGTTAGCACCGCAGCGATGACGCAGGGCAGGAATATTTCTCGGCAGAAACTGACCATTGGACTGGACTTGGGAGATCGCAACAGCTGGTACTGCGTGCTGGACGAAACCGGTGCGATACAGCTGGAGCAGCGAGTGCGCACGAATGCGAAGGCGTTGCAGGAAGTCTTCGGAGCGATGCCGCGCTGCCGGATTGCGCTGGAGATTGGGACGCATTCACCGTGGATCAGTCGCTTGCTGAGCGATTTGGGGCACGAGGTGATCGTGGCGAATGCGCGCAAGGTGCGACTGATTGGGGAGAGCCGCAAGAAAGACGATCGGCTGGATGCGCAGACCTTGGCGCGGCTGGCCCGGATTGATCCCGAGTTGCTGTATCCGGTGAAGCATCGCAGCGCGCAGGCGCAAGCGGATTTGATGATGATCCGGGCGCGTGCCGGTCTGGTACGGGCACGCACGGGGCTGGTGAACACGGCTCGCGGGCTGGCGAAGTCTTACGGGGAACGCTTGCGCGGGTGCAACGTGCGCAATATGGATCCGGAGAAAGCGGAAGGCTTGAGTCCGGAGCTGCAGCGTGCGCTGGAGCCGTTGCTGGCGACGATCGAAGAACTGAGCGAACGCATTGTGGAGTACAACGACCGAATCGAAGCGCTGGCGCAAACCAGTTACCCGCAGGTCGAGTTGCTGAAGCAGATCAAGGGGGTAGGCACGCTGATCGCGCTGACCTTCTTGCTGACGTTGGAAGATCCACATCGCTTCCGCAAGAGTCGCGACGTGGGAGGCTATCTGGGACTGCAGCCGGGACGCAGAAACTCTGGACAGAGCGAGCCGCAGCTGCACATCAGCAAAGAAGGCGATCCGTATATGCGGACGCTGCTGGTGCAAGGAGCGCAGCACATTCTGGGACCGTTCGGCATCGACTGTGATCTCAGACGCTGGGGCTTGAAACTGGCTGAGCGGGGTGGAAGAAACGGAAAGAAGCGAGCGATTGTGGCCACGGCCAGAAAGCTGGCGGTGCTGCTGCATCACTTGTGGGTGAGCGGCGAAGTGTACGAACCGTTGCACAACAGCAGCGCAACAACGGTGGCGGCAGCGGCATAAAAACAAAACGGCAAAACCAAACGGCAAAAGCAAAATCGTTCCAAGAAGAGAAAAGACAAAAGCCAAAGCTGAGTTCCGGTGACTGCGTTAATCGCCTGGGCCGGGTTCCACTCTCAAAGAGCAGAACCACAGGTCGCCAAACAGATGGCAGCACCGGCTGAATTGAGAACGCCCCACATGCACCGAGCGAAACGATTCGCTCCTCGAGAGTGCGGATGGAAGCATGGCGACAGCGGCTACTCGGTGAAGAAAACTTTTTCTCTTCGACGAAGAACAAAAAACTCGCTATGAACCCAGAATTCCCTTGACTCCGACCGGCCTTCTCATGGAAGGCCATTTCACTCACTGACCAAATTAGGGCCTAACCTCGCTCCGCTGACAAACGATTCAAACGAATCCGCAATCAGCGTTGCATCGCTTGGTAGTCCTATGAACGGAACCTCGAATACAGCGCTATCGGTTCCCGAAACCTTGAATGCGTATGCCTCCCCTCCGCCATCCGTACCGATAAAAAACATTTCTGGAAAGAACTGTGCCACCTTATAGCCGCCATTCAGTCCGATAAGTTCCTCGGCTCTCCACAGTCTCACGTATCGGTCACCGATGAACCCCTCGCCCCCGTTTGCGCGTCGTAGGAATGCTGTGTAGACATCCGGTAAAGGCTTCGGCAGTCCTGCTATCAGCGACGAGATAGTGTGTGCTGACGCAGGTGCGTTGGGTTGAAATGGTTGGGCGCTGGCCATCATCGAGCGATGATTTTATCGACTCGACAAGTCAGTTGTCGAAAACAGCGATTTCACTCAGAACCCCCCGGGCGGGGAATTTTGAGTGCTATGGCGATTTCTCGCCAACTGTTATCCTGACACTATGGATCATCTTGAAGTTCTGCGGGAAAAGATAGCTCGTCTTCGGTCGGAAATCGCCGACATTCAAGGCTTGAATGAACAGTATCGGTTTCGAGGCCAGAAGGGAGCAGAAGGCGACATCGCTCACAGCCAGAGGCAGGAACGACTGCAGGCGATTCAGGAAGAACTTGTCCAACTCTCCCGACTCAGTCACAAAACTCTTTCGATTGAGCAGATGAGGGAAAAGCATCGCTCCCGGCTACATCTCGTCAAGTACGCTTCATAAACTCTACATTACCTCGTAGTCAAACCACTGCAACGATTTCGCTCGCCGACGCATGATGAGTGCTATGGGGATGTTACGTCAGCAACGAAGTGCTATGAAGGGGGTGTTCGGGTTTTAGCGTCGCCCGTGAGAGGCTAGCCAATCGTAGAAAGACTTCTTTTGTCTACGGAGTTCCTTGCTGCTAGTCGGAAGTTTCCTGTTGAGTTCAGCTGGGCGATCAACCGCAGCCCAAACTCCTGCGAAGTAGATGCCAATCCACATCGCGACGAAGACCAATATCACCAGAACTGGGCGTAACCCACCCGCAACTCCATAGACTATCCCCGTGATCAAGGTCGAATACATCGTTGCGAGGCATACGCCGTAAAGCCGACCGATGTTCTTCTTTCCTATCATTGCCGCCTCGAAAGGAAATTCTACTTGCCTCAGTGAGTGAAATCGAGATTTTGCAACAGTTAGCTACTTCCAAACAGGAAAGGACAGAATTTTGCCGTCGCTTTGACGTAGTTCGAGCGCGTCTCCGCCTCCGAAGCATTGGAGCACGCACTTGCGCTGTCCACTGGTGTTCGTGGTACAGCATCGAGTTGTGTGTACATTCCACACGCCGTTTTGCAGAATCGCAACGAGCGGCTTCTCGTCGTCGATCCGGCGCTTCCCGTACTTCTTGATCAAAGCAGGTTCTGCGATGCTTATCGCCGTGGCCGCATCGGTGACGCGAACCGTTTCAACTAAGTTTGGCAAATCAGACGTAATGATCTGCGGACCCGCATTCTCCCCAATGCCCGGCTCATCACAACAATGGCCAACCTGAAGAACGACTTCCAACTCTGGTGGCTTAGCGAATCGAATTGAAAACTTAACGATCTTCGCAGTCTCAAATCCGGTGCGGCTAATCCTGACGGCGTAATTACCGTACGGAATTTGCACGAGAACGGAGCCATCCTCCCCGGTACTAACAGTGACTGTCCTTTCGCCTTTGAACGTAATCTCAGCTCCAGGAATGCGTGCGCCCGACGGATCGGATACAACGGCTCTAAGATTCGCGACGAGAGTTAAACCAGAATCTTGGCCCAATGCAACGGCAACGAAGAGTTCCAAAGCGATTACGACCAACGCGCTTTGAGAAGCTACTCCGAATTTACCTTTGCTATGAGGCATTGTGAGCCTGCTCATTTTACTCGCAGGAATCGCCGTTGGTTTACGTTATCAGGCCATAGCACAAGTTTGCGCCGTCTGTTCGCCTCTTAGCGATTCCGAAGGGGGAATTTTGAGTGCTATCGCATTATTAAGAGGGCGCCCCTTCTAGAGTAGGTTGTCATCGTTCGTATGATCACCTACGAAAGGAGCACCCTCGATGAGCAGCGAAAAGTATATCGGTCTCGACGTTCATCAAGCAACGATCTCGGTAGCGGTGATGGATTCCAGTGGCAAGGTAGTCATGGAATCCATCTTGGAAACGAAAGCCGCAACCATTTTGGAATTCTTTGCCGGACTGCGCGGAACGTTGTCGGTAACTTTCGAAGAAGGAACTTGGGCCGCCTGGCTCTACGATCTGCTCAAGCCGCATGTTGCCAAGTTAGTGGTGTGCAATCCACGTAAGAATGCGCTGCTCAAACACGGCAACAAGAGCGATCGGATCGATGCCTTCAATCTTGCTGACCTGCTGCGTCTCAATCGCCTGGAATCCGTTTACCGTGGTGAGACCAGCGTACGCATGCTACGCGAGCTGGCCCGAAGTTATCTGACCACCGTGAAAGATCTTTCCCGGGTTATGAATCGTCTGAAAGCTCTGTATCGCAGTTGGGCGATTCCCTGTGCCGGCCGGGACGTCCACTACACTCGCCATCGCAGTCAGTGGCTGGACAAAATCCCGGAAGCGTGGCTACTCGGTGAAGAAAACTTTTTCTCTCCGACGAAGAACAAAAAACTCGCTATGAACCCAGAATTCCCTTGACTCCGACCGGCCTTCTCATGGAAGGCGATTACACGCTTTGAGCGGCAGAGCGGGATCCTCCTTAACCGCGATTCTTCATCCATCTTCCGCGTGGTCGGGGCTGCCGCTGTTTCGCAATCGCCAGCATCTTGCTGCCAAGAATCCACATCCAGATCAACGTGACACCAAGAAAGATGCGCTGGTCCAACCCTGCCAGGTGAATCTCGCCCAACCGATCGAGCGCGAAATAAGAAAAGATCACTGGCAACGATAGGAGTACGGCGGAAGACCAAGCTGACTGCCACTTCTTGTCCCACCGTAGGGGGACCGATAAAAGTGGGAGAGCCAGGGTAGCGCAAAGAAACGCTATCATTCCCATTTGATTGTGGATTTGACCATTCGAAGTCGCCGGAGCCCCCTGGAGATCACTCGGATAAACCCCGGCGAAAAAGACAGCACACGCCCAAACTAACCACAACAACATCCCAGGTGCGAAACGGAACTTTGACGAGACCGACCGCCATAGCCCGAACAGCAGCGCCAAAGACCCCAGGCTCAGGACAAAGAATGTTGATGTCATGAGGGATCCGTAGGGACCGTTCACGTACTCGCTGAGATACCGGTACCTGGGATCGAAGTCAGGTCGAAGGATGTGCAGGAGGACTATCGCGGCTGCGTAGTAGATTGTGCTCGACAACGCGATATATGCGGCGATGACGTTTAGCGTGTCGCGTCCGTCCGACTCCCCTGCGTGCACAGCTTGCTCCCTCCGCATTCAAATAGACGAATCTAGTGCGCGTTTGGGTATCGGCGTCAGACTCTTGTTATCCTGGTTGTTAAGGCGATAGCCGCTCAGCGACCGATGAGGATTCCTTTTGGGTTCTTCGGCTGTTTGTCGGGAATCATGGCGCGGCTCGGCTTGTGCAACGCGCCGGCATAGGCTACCCCTCGTCGTCCTTCACCGTGACCTCTTTCATCTCCTTGATTTCCGTGATGACGATGGCGTGAGTCCCGGTTCGTTCAAAGACGATCCCGGTTGCGCGCACATATTTCCCGACAAATGGCATGAGTACCTGCCGTTGATCCTTATCGGGCATCTTGGCGGAGATGGGGAAATATAGTCGATCATCTTTCGTTAGAATAACCAGCGGCGAGCCGCCCTTCACGCAATCCTGTACGCATTTGCTCCCCATACTCGTCGGATGGTTATCGAGATTCTGAATTGGGCAGGCCACATCCCGAACCAGCCCTTCGATCGTTTCCTTGGAAACATTCGCCCGGGCACCGGCCATGTCCGTGGTCTGTTGAGACTGAGACGCCGCCAACAGAATCCCGCAGCACGCAAGCAAGCCCATCTTCAACGCTCGGATCATCGGCCTCTCCTTTTCATCCTGCATGATTCTTCCCGCAGTGCGTTCGACCAAGCGTCCAATCATTGCACAGTCGAGAGGTGGCAAGAATGCAATTTGTTGAATCCACGCTACCAATCCCCACTCGTTACAGGACTCCAGACCGTTCCTGAATTTTTCTGAAAATTCTTGAGATCGCACAGGCCCGTCAAACTGGCCATTCCAGCGATTTCCACAGCCGAATCGTTCGCCCTTGTGACATCTGACCTTGTGCTCAAATGCAGAAATGTCCCATCATGCGGATGCCGAGCGGCGAACGGTCTTTCTACCGATTGGCAGCTAAGTATTTGTCTTGCAATATTTTACGTGTAAGCCCAAGCGGCTCAAGATTTTGCGAGACCCAATAGACAGCCCCCACGGGTTAAGTTCTTTGAAAACAGGATTTTGCGAGATTCGATAGAAAAATTTTCGCTCACGCCCAGATTTCACCCGCGGATTGAGGCTCTCGGCCAGCATTTTTGAGGCATAGACCAGGGCGTAAAGCCAAAAGCGAAGACCTAAACCCTTGCGACTCAAGATTTTGCTCGTAACTGATTGAGCCCCATAGATTACTTCGCAATTTTCCCCTAACCCGATGATTCCAATAGACCGATAGGGGGGAGGGTACCCCAAAGCAACACACCGGATTCCCAAAATGGGAACAACCTCTCGGGCCGAACGGAAGAGAAGACTCGCGAAGGACATGCGGCTCTAGAGGTCTTAAGCCGACGACCAGCGACCAAAGACCGACGACAAACGAAAGCTTAGCGCTGATAGCTGAGAGCTGAAAGCCGCCTGCCCCGCAATGCTGTACGATTTACTCGCACTCATGCCAAGCCAATGAAACTCTCTGAAATTGTCGCTGCCCTCGACGTGCGTCTCGAAAATGGATCTCCCGACACAGAAATCACCGGACTTAACGGCATTGAGCAGGCTGGTCCGCAGGATCTGACTTTTGTCGCGAATCCCAAGTACGCCTCCGCTGCGCGCACCACGCGCGCCGCGGCCGTGATCGTCGGCGAAGACTTCCCTGCCATCCCAACCGCGATGCTCCGCGCCAAGGATGCCTACACCACCTTCGCCCGCGCGCTCGAACTATTTCACAAGCCGCGCCGTTACTCGGCGGGAATTCATCCGACAGCGGTTGTGCATGTGAGCGCCCGCATCGGCCCGGACGCGCACATCGGCCCGTACGTGGTGATCGATGAAGACGTTGAGATCGGCTCAAATGCTGTGCTGCTGGCGCATTCTGTGATCTATCGCGGAGCGAAGATCGGAAACAATTTCTTCGCGCACTCGCATGCCGTTGTCCGAGAGAACTGCCGCATCGGCAACAATGTGCTGCTGCACAACGGAGTTGTGATCGGAAGCGACGGCTTCGGCTTCGCCAAGACCGCCGAAGGTCATTGGTACAAGATCCCGCAGCCAGCACCGGTCGTGATCGAAGACGACGTCGAAGTGCAGGCGAACTCGTGCATCGACCGCGCCAGCGTTGGCGAAACCCGCATCGGACGCGGCGTGAAGGTCGACAATCTCGTGCAGGTCGGCCACGGATCGAAGGTCGGCGAAGACGCGTTGCTCTGCGCGCAAGTCGGCATCGCGGGATCGACCGAGATCGGCAAGCGAGTGATCCTTACCGGACAAGTCGGAGTTGTAGGCCATTGCAAGGTCGGAGACAACGCCATCGTCACACCGCAAAGCGGCGTCGCTGCAGACATTCCCGCCAACGCGCTGGTCAGCGGCGCGCCCGCGGTCGATCACAAAGCGTGGTTGAAGTACTCGGCAATTTTGCCGAAGCTGCCAGACTTGGTGCGAGCGTTACGAAAGTCAAAAGCGTGAACCACAAAGGACACGAAGGAGCACGAAGGTAAACTGGAACGCCAGGAATTACAGAGAAGGCCACACGCTCAAGCCGTCTGTTCTCTGTGATCCTCTGTGTTCCCTGTGGTGAAAGATTTTGTTTGCTGGTACTCAGGAGGCAATCCGCTCTCGATTGCTGCGTGGACCTTCTCCATGAGCGATTCGCGGTCGCCGAAGTCTTTCAGTTCGATCGGAGGATGGAAGATCACCTTCACTCGTCCGGGCTTGATGGCAAAGCGTCGCTTGGGCCAGACGTAATGCGTACCGACGATCGTGACAGGTACGACCGGAACCCCACATTCGACAGCCATGTAGAACGGACCTTTCTTGAAAGGCAGCAGCTTGCCATCGAACGAGCGCTTCCCTTCCACGTAAATCAGCATGTTCATCCCTTGCTCGACTACGGCCTTTGCCGCGCGCACCGATTCGATTCCGGCGTCGCGATTCCCGCGGTCGACGGGAACAAGTTTTCCCATGCGCATCACCTTGCCGAGGATTGGAACCTTGAACAGCTCTTTCTTGACCATCACGGAGGTTTGCCGCGGGATCAGCCCGACCTGAATTGGTGGGTCAAGATTCGATGCGTGATTGGTCATGAAGATGTAGCTGCGCGAGTGGTCGAAGCGATCAAGCCCTTCGGTCTCGAATCGAACGCCCGCGACCCACACCCCAATCCACGCTCCGCGTGTGAAAAGAAAATAAAGCACGCGGATGTTGCCCATGAGGAATGCCGCGATGAAACCGACGATGGCGGCAAAAGGGCCCATGAGCGTCCACAACGTCAACATAAGGACAGTGCGGATCATTTCGTTTTCTTCTCAGGAGTCGAGTCTTCTGCTTCACCCCGCAGCCAGGCCGCACGATGCGCGCGCTGTTCTGGCGTAACCTGGTCGACGTCTCTGACTTCGTATGATGTCTCTTCTCGGCCCCCGATTTTCCAGGTCAACTCTCGTTCTCCGCGACGCGCCTTGACCTTCACCGTGATGGTATCGCCAGGTTTAAGGCGAGCCAAAATCTGTTGCGACTCTTCTCCGGCGGCTTTGCCCTGGATTTCGGAAAGCGCGTCACCAACGCGCAGTCCAGCCCGCTCAGCCTCGCTGGCGGAAGTCACGGCGACAACTGACATGGGCCCATCAAAGTTTCGCGACGCGAGGAAGCCGGGATCCGGCACGGTAAACTTTCGCTCCTCCACAAGCAATCCAACATAGCTGAAGAAGTTATTCCATGGAATCTCGACCGTGCCCGCGACATACTTCGTGAAGAAAGGTGCCAAATCGCAATGGCAGACAACGTTTCCAGCCTCACGCACCCCGTTCGAGTCATCAAAGTACCGGCGCTTTTTGGCGTAGTTGTCGTTCATCCACTGCATCAGTTCACGAAGAGATGCCTGACCATGGCTCTGGTTGCGCATTTCGAGATCAAGCATGAAACCCAGCAGTTCGCCTTTGTTGTAGTACGAAATGCTCCGCTCGGGACGGCGATAGTAGTTGAAACCCTCCAGCCATGCGCCGAGACTGGATTCTTCCGCTGATTGGGTCAAGTGAGCGGGACGGTGCTCGAGTTCGGTAATCTCTTCGCCGAGTTCGGCGAGAAATTGCTTTTCCTCCATCAGGCCGGCACGCAGCAAGATGATGTTTTCGGCCGTACTGGTTACGCCTTCGCTGAACCACAGCGCGCGCGTGTAATTCGCTTTGGTGTAGTCAATGGGCTCAAGCGTCTGCGGCCGAATACGCTTTACATTCCACAGATGGAAGAACTCATGCGCAGTAACGGCATTCACGGGATATAGGTTCTGGCGGATTGTGTCTGCATTGATGTCGATGGCAGTGGAGTAAGCGTGTTCCATGCCGCCTCCCGCCGGTCCGCGCGGGAAGTGATAGAAGAATGTGTAAGTGTCGAAGGGACGATCGTTCATCCATGTGATCGCGCTTGCAACGATTTTGTGAAGTGACGCGGTCAGTTTGTCAGAATCGTAGTCCGCTGGATCGGCGTCGACGACGACGCGGAAATGCGCACCTTGCTCATCGAACTTGAGTTCCCGGAAAAGTCCGATCTCGGCAGGAGAATCCACGAGACGATCGTAATTCTCAGCATGGAACTTGAAATCCGGAGGCGGCAACGCCATAGCAACGTGCCATTCGCTCGGCAGTGCGCTGAAAAGTAGCGTAATTGGCGCGTTGCGGGAGTCTGCCGGGTACATCAAGATCTGTGCCAGGTTGAAGAAGGCGTGATGCGAGTTGAACTGCGCACCGAACGGTCCGAACGAATCGACGTACATCTGGTATTCGACGGTTGCTCCGTTCGCGGCACCATCGAGTTTCCAGCGGCTGGTATTCATTTCCTGCACTTGCAGAGGCTGGCCAGAGGGATCCTTGGCTCGAATCCAATTGATGAACTGCGAAAAATCGCGGACTTGATAGAGTGCGTTCCAGACGGGAAGTTGCAGCTCACGCTCGGCTGAGCCAGGCGGAAGTGCGATCTGGACCTCGATGAGATGCTTCTCGGGATTTGTGAGAGTGACGATGTAGTCGATAGCAGTTTGAGCCGAAACTGATGACGTAATGAGACAAAGGCCAACCAGAAATCCCGCGCCGAGCTCACCATAGCGCCTGAAAGCGCTTCCCTTCCGATTGCGTTTCGACACGCCTGGAGTTGTGCCCTGATACGAACCTTCTGACGACCAGTTTGCGGCGAAGCGATGAGAGTCGACCACGATCATTTCGTCTCCGCGAGTTCGCGCAGGCGGGCTGGTAGCTTTTCGTAGATGCCGCCGAAGCCGCCGTTGGAAAGGATTGCAATGACATCACCGCTGCGCAGTTCTGGTGCGATGAGTTGGACGATCGCATCGGCATCGGCGAGGAGACGGGCTGGACGGCCGAGCTGTTTAATTTCGGCAGCGAGCGCAGGCAATTCCAGTCGCTCGTTTTCCGGTATTGCTTCGGAGCGGAAGACGTTCGCTACGATGACTTCGTCGGCTTGTGCGAGACTACGCGCGAGATCATTTTGTAGAACCCGCCGCCTAAGCGTGTTCGAACGTGGTTCAAGGATGGCCCAGATCCGCGAGCCCGCGTAACGCGCACGCAGCGCTTTGAGAGTTCCCGCAATAGCTGTGGGGTGATGCGCAAAGTCGTCGATGATCGTGATGCCGTTGACTTGAGCTTTCACTTCGAGACGGCGTTTCACGCTCTTGAAAGCCTTCAGAGCTTCGGCGATGGCTTGCTTCGATACACCACAAGAAAAAGCAAGCGCCGCAGCGGCGGTGGCGTTCCAGACGTTGTATTCGCCGGCGAGAGCGAACTCGAAGTCCCCGAAGTGCTCGCCGTTATGAAGGACAGTCCAACTCGTACCGCTCGGATCCATGCGCAAATTGGCGACCTTCCAGTTGGCGCGCGCTCCCGCGCCATAGCGCTCGACCGGGCAAAATGCTTTGGCCAGAACTCGCTCCAGGCTTGCGCTTTGCATCACATCCGCAGCGGCCCCGTCAAACGCCACGATTTTGCCGTGGTGTGGAATCAGGTTCACCAGGCGTTTGAATGCGGTTTCGACTGCGTCGAGATCTTTGTAGATATCTGCATGATCGAACTCGACTGACGTCAGAATGATTGCGTCGGGAAAGTAGTGAAGGAACTTCGGACCCTTGTCGAAGAAAGCTGTGTCGTATTCGTCACCTTCAAGGATGAAGTGTTTGCCGCCGCCGAGATGAAAACTGGAACCGAAGTTCTCCGCAATACCTCCGATCAGAAACGAGGGATCAAGACCGGCGGAGTGGAAAATCCATGCAAGCATCGACGTGGTAGTGGTTTTGCCGTGAGTTCCAGCGACGACGAGAACTTCTTTTCCGCGCAGGAATTCGTCGTGGAGGAGTTGCGGGAGCGAGCAGAAGTCGAGGCGTTGATCGAGAACGTACTCGAGTTCGACGTTGCCGCGGGAGATAGCATTGCCGATGACGACTAGATCGGGCTTCGGCTCGAGATGCTTAACATCAAAGGGCTGCGCCACGGTGATGCCGAGGTCGCGGAGGAAGTCGGACATCGGAGGATAGGCGGCGGCGTCGGAGCCGGTGACGTGGAAGCCTCGTTGCTTTAGCATTCCGGCGAGTGAGGCCATCGCCGTACCGCAGATGCCGATGAGGTGGATGTGTTTGGTATTTGTCATCAAGAACGATCACAGGGGCTAAAGCCCCACATCTTTCTCGTGCGCTTAACGCGGCCCTTAAAGGGCCGCTCTTCCACGGCAATGCATGCGGATGTGATGAAGCGCACCATCTGTTCAGATTGAAACTGCTGACTCGCGAATGGTGAGCGAGATGCTACTTCCCTGCACTGACAATTTTGCCTCAACGCCAAACGGCAACGTTATGTTCCCTTTGCTCACGTGGCCGGACTTGACGCCGAAGGCGACCGGGATGTTCAGGTCACCAACAATCCGCACGATGACATCCTCGAGGGTGTAGTCCTGGTTTGGGCTTTGGATGCAGTCGAGCATCTCGCCAAAGATCATTCCACGAACGTGATCCAGATGGCCGCCGATTCTTAATTGCATCAGCATCCGGTCGATCTGGTAAGGCTTGGCCGCCACGTCTTCGATGAACAGAATCTTCCCCTTCGTATTGATCTGAAAGGGAGTACCGAGCGAAGCCACGAGGATCGACAGACACCCGCCATAGAGAACGCCTTCTGCTTCCCCTTCGATCAGTGGCTTTGATTCTTTGTTCAGGGGAATATTCCACGGCTTCGTAACCGAAAGCGCGGACTGCCAGGATTCTAGCTCGACGCCATTATCGTGCACCCAGTCCTTTGCCACCATAGGGCCGTGGAAGGTGATCAAGCCATTGTCGGTGAAGTGCGTTAGCAGACACGTGATATCGCTATAGCCGACGAAGATTTTCGGACGAGGCTGAATCTTCCTGAGATCGAGTTTGTTCAGGAGATAGTTCGCTCCGTAGCCTCCGCGGGCGCAAATGATGGCGCGCACATCATCGCGCTCGAACACTTCCTCGAGTTCCCGGACGCGTCGATCGAGCGAGCCTGCAAAATACAGATCGCGATCGAAGATCGAATCGCTGTAGACGGGATTGTATCCAGCGCGACGAAGAGCCGCACAGCCGGCCTCGAATTCTGAGCGATTCACATTGCTGGCCGGGGCGATGATGCCGATGGTATCGCCGGGGCGAAGGGCGGGAGGCTTAACGGATTTTGTATTGGAGGTGGGCATTGATTGCGATTCAGCTCAGGAAGAATTCTCCGCGACAAACAAGGCGGGTTGGGCCGCGCAGGATAATGTTGTCTCCCACGCGGCGGACGGTCTGCGTCCCGCCGGGTGCGTGCACCTTCACAGGAGAAGCGGCGCGGCCTGTGGACATCGCGGCTGCAGCAGACGCACACGAACCGGTTCCTGAAGAACTGGTCTCGCCCGCGCCGCGTTCGAAAAAACGCACGCCCAAATCAAACTTGCTATCGACGCGTACGAACTCAATGTTCACTCCCTCCGGAAATTGCGGCAGGCTTTGTATTTCGGCGGCGTGAGATTGCCAGTTGCGCCGGAACTCGTCAACGAAAATGACGTAATGCGGATTCCCCATCGATACCGGAATCCCTCGGAACTCGCCTGAGGGTGTGGTAACCGACACTTCCGTTGCAACTGTCGCTCTCCCCATCTCAGTTTCGAACTCGTATTCGGAATCGCGGCGCGAGATCAGCGAGCAAATCTTGGTGCCTGCTCCGGTCAAGATCGACACACGCTCTTTTTTCTGTGTCGCACAGAGATAAGCCGCAACGCATCGTGTACCGTTGCCGGAGATTTCCGCGTGGGATCCGTCGGCATTGATGAGGCGGATTTCGGCATCGGCAGAAAAATGGGGCGACATCCACTCGACACCGTCTGCTCCGACACCATCGTGGCGATCACAGATCCTTCGAGTGAACTCAGCGAGTTCAGAGGCGGGTGGCGCGAGTGCTGCATCGATCAAAAGGAAGTCGTTGCCGCAGGCGCTAGCCTTCACAAAAGAGATAGCACGGGTGGCGGGCTTCACTCGCGCTCCACTCGTCCGAGCGAAACAGCGCCCGTGAGAACAGACGATGTCTTCATCTGCCGTAATAATTCTTTTTGGTCACGAGAACAGCCTTCGACGTCAAATTGCAATCGAACATACTGGCCCGTATCGCCGCTGACACCATTCAGCATGAGACGGTGTTGAGTCTCGAGAATTCGGTTCACCTCATGAGTGATCGCGTCGAGGTTCGCGCCTGTCACCTCATAACTGGAGAGAAGAAGCTTCAAGTTGAATGTTTCTTCCAGGTGTCCAAGCGTGAAAAGTGCGGCGAGGACAAGGCCTGTTGCGAAGATGGCTGTGAGATAGAGTCCGCCTCCCGCTGCCATGCCGACGGAAGCAACAACAAAAATTGTGGCCGCGCTGGTGAGGCCTGTGGTCAGGCCGCGAGTATGAATAATCGTCCCTGCACCGATGAAACCGATGCCTGGGATGATCTGGGCCGCGATGCGGGCCGCGTCGGATGGTACGCCAGCCAATCGTGCAGAAAGCAGAGTGAACATGGCCGCGCCAAAGCAGATGAACATGTTGGTACGAAGTCCCGCGGGACGGTGGTTCAACTCACGCTCGAGGCCGATCGCTCCGCCTAAAATCGCGGCAAGCAAGAGTCGCGACACCGAGCTGGTGACGATGCCGCTGGCGGCTTCCTTCTGCATGAGATCGAGTAGGCGATGCCAGTCCATTGCTGTCCCGAGCACAAAATGTATGGATGGCGGGATTTTAACATTTAGGAGGAGCGCTGCTGCGTAACCCGGATGATTACCGGGCGCGGTAGAGGACTGCACGGGCCTGTCCAGTAACGTGGATTTCCACGAGTTCCCGCAGGTGCAGATTATGGACCGCCTGGAAGACCGGGTCGCCTTCGAAGGCAAGGACGTAGTCGGCGTACTGCGACGGGTTCGCAAGAGCGCGTTCCCATAGGCCTTCGGAATCGGTCGGTTGCTTCCAGACGCGATGGTTACCTTCGTTGATGGTGTGGCGTAATGGGATACCGGCTTGCTGAACGGCTCCGACATGATCGCCGAGATACATCAGTACGGTTGCGTTTTCCGGCAATTTCTCGAGCCACGATGCGACTTGCTTTTCGAGTTGGTTCCGGGTGCGCATATTCACTTGCGCTTCCTGCAGAGTGATGGGACTGGAGCGCCATATCTTCGAATAGCTGGCGATCGCAAACAGAAGCATTACGACAACGAACATGGCCTTGAGCCTGCGCTGGCAATTCGAGCGCAGAATGATACACGTCAGAGCGGCTATCGCCACGGCAAACGCGGGCAACATCTGGAGGCCGTATCGCGTGTTGTAGTGCGAGAATGGCCACCATTGCGGGACGAAGATGGGAACGCCTCCGTAGGCGATGGAAAGGGCGTAAAACGGCAGCGGGATCAGAAGAAGCAGCAGCGCGGCCGAGGAGTGCGGCCTCATTCGCAGAGCGTATAAGCCCGCGGCGACGGCGATGAGGAGCAATCCAATCCAGGCGCGCTGGAGCCAGAGATTTTCTGCGACGTTGTCCTGGGCGGCTTTTAGAAAGTACAAGCCTGAGGTGAAGAGATTGCGGCTGCCGGGATGTCCGGGATTGCCGGCGCTCTGGGTGCGTTTCTCGATTGCCTTTGCGGAGTAAGGGCCGTTTTCAAATTCAAGAGGATTGCGGTAAACGAGGCCGTTGTAAGCGAGCCAGAGTGCAGGGGCTGCGGCGGCGGTGAGTAGGAATTTGCGCAATCCGCGCGCAGGGGCTGAAGCCCCCATCTTTTCTCTGTCCTTAACGCGGCCCTGAAGGGCCGCTCTTCCGCGGTCGCCCTTGGCCGACGAGGAGTTAATTACACCTCTTCGGTCAAAGAAGGCGTTTGTGGTTGAGGCTCGCCGGAGAAAGGAACGTTCACCGCTTATCGCATCAAGCAGAACGATCCCGACGACTGCGGCTGTGAGGAACCATCCGTCGTAACGAGTGAGACAGGCAGCGGCAAGACAGAGTCCGCATTTCGTAAGCGCGTGCGCTTGGCCGCGAAGCGCTTCAGTGAAATAAACAACTGTCCAAGTGAACAGAGCCAGGTAGACTGACTCTCCCATGGCGGTCGATTGCATGTAGATCAGGTTGGGATTCGCGGCGTAGATGAGAGCGGCGATCCAGGCACAGGCGTGGGCGACGGCGTCCGACTGGCTCAATGGTGAGAGCGCGGTACGGGTCAGGCGATAGATCCCAATCGCCCCTAGGACATAGGCTGCCATTGACGGGATTGAACCTCCCGCTCCGGTGCGCCACATCTTCATTGAGACGATGAAGGGGATCATCAACAGATGCGGAAGCGGAAGCCAGACTGTGCCGAGTTGCAGCAGGCCGGGCGTTTTCGAGTCGAAGACGCGGCGGGCGATATTGATGTGGGCGACGGCATCACCGTAGAGAAGAGTTTGCCCGTGCTGGAAGTAGAAAAGAAACGAGACGACCGAGACGCAGGTGGCGAGCCAGGCGAGCAGGCGGACTTCGGAATCCCAGTTGGAATTGACGGGCGCGCTCTTTTTTTGTTTCTTCATTCGTCGAGACCGAGATCGCTTAAAAGCGCGGTCTGAGGGCGCGTCTTATGCTACGCCTGAAGGCGTAGCCCGATACGAACCCGGCTATTCAAGATGAGTAAGTTCACGGAAGATCTGGAAGCGTTCGTCGATCTCCTCACGAGTGAGCGATTTCAGACGTTCGGGGCCGAAGCGCTCCACCGCGAACGATCCCATGACGCCTCCGTAGAAAAGAGCCCGCTTGAGGACTTCGCGGTTCAATTCTTTCTGCGAGGCGATGAAGCCCATGAAACCTCCGGCAAAGGAATCTCCGGCACCGGTGGGATCTTTGACTTCGTCGATCGGGAGAGTGGGAGCGCGGAAGGGATGGCGTCCGATGCCGAATGCGCCTTCGCGGAAGAAAATTGTCGCGCCATATTCTCCGTGTTTGATGACCAATGCTTGCGGTCCCATCGCCAGCACCTTCTGAGCAGCACGGGGCAAGTTGGTTTCGTGGGCAAGCATTTTGGCTTCGGTGTCATTGATCAGAAGAACATCGACCAGCTTCAATGTTTCGGCTAATTCCTTCGGTGCGCCTTTGATCCAGTAATTCATGGTGTCGCAGCCGGTCAGGCGGACATGGTTCATCTGGCGGCGGACATGAGCTTGTAGCGTCGGCTGGATGTTGGCAAGGAACAGAAAATCGGTGTCTCCGTATTCTTTGGGAATGTGCGGCTGAAAGGTTTCGAAGACGTTGAGGTGAGTGAAGTCGGTCTTCGCCTCGTTGAGGTTATCGGTGTAAGTACCTCCCCAGCGGAAGGTGTTCCCCGCTGCATGCTCGATGCCGCGGATGTCGATGCCGCGGTCCTGAAAAACTTTCTCTTGTTCGGGACCGAAGTCTTCGCCGACCACGCCGACCACACGAACCTGCGTGAAGTAGCTCGCGGCGAGCGAGAAGTATGTAGCGGCTCCCGCGAGAACGTTTTTCACGCTGCCGGAGGGAGAAGTGACGTCATCGAATGCGACCGAACCGACTACCAGTATGCTCATGAGCTTCCTTGATTTGGATTGCTGTTTCTAAAAGCTTCGGCTTTTCTGCTGTGTCAGATCGGCGGGCGAGACGCCCGATGGACAGCCCGGCGAGTCCCCGGTCGCTACACATACTTGCCGATGATGAGTCTCAGTTTCTTTTTCGTTGCTGCTGGAATCTTCTTTCGGTCTGTCAGGATCGCGTGGGCCAAGGCCGCGCCGCATTTGCACGTGCGGTCTTTCGGCATCGAAGATACCGTCTGGCGCACGACCTTCGCGGCATTCTCTGCGTTCTTCACAAGCACCGCGACGATCTGGTCGACCGTGACCGAATCGTGATAGGGATGCCAGCAGTCGTAATCCGTGACCATGGCGACTGTGACATAGCAGAGCTCGGCTTCGCGCGCGAGTTTGGCTTCCTGCAGGTTGGTCATCCCGATCACGTCCATACCGAGTCCGCGATAGACGGTCGATTCGGCCTTGGTGGAAAACTGTGGGCCCTCCATACAGACGTAGGTGCCACCGTGCTTGCCCACTACTCCGACCTGCTTGCAGGCGGATCCGACGACTCCGGCGAGTTCGCCGCAGATGGGGTCAGCGAAGGCAATATGCGCGACGATCCCGTTTCCGAAGAAGGTGTCGACGCGATGGCGAGTGCGGTCGAAGAACTGGTCAGGGATGACAAATTCAAGCGGCTTATGTTCTTCCTTCAGCGATCCGACGGCGGAGATGGAAACGATGCGGCCGACGCCGAGTTGTTTGAAACCGTGAATATTGGCGCGAAAGTTAAGTTCGCTAGGCAGGATGCGGTGGCCGCGTCCGTGACGCGCGAGAAATGCAATTTTGCGGCCTTCGAGAGTGCCGCACACGTAAGCATCGGACGGAGCGCCGAATGGCGTTCTAAGTCTTACTTCTTTAACCTTGGTGAGCCCGGGCATCGAATAAAGCCCGCTACCGCCGATGACGCCGATTTCCGCTTGAGGCAAACGTCCTCCAGAGTGCGATTCAGGGCTGGGACAAACTGGTGATTATACAGGAGGAGATTTTGACCTTGAATGGCAAGTACATGGGTGTGACTTGCTCGCTCCGCATCGCGAGGGGGACGAACGCATCCTCCCCACCACAAGACTACAATTTTCCAATGCGAATTCTCGTTCTCGGCTGGATGGTTTTATTTCTTCACATTCTGCTTTACGCGCAGGCTGCGGCCTCCGCGGGGCCGAAGACAGTTACGGTTTCCGCGGCGATCGATCACAACCGAGTCATCATCCCTGTTCAGGTCCGACTTCCCGATGGGTCGACCCAGAACGTTCGCGCGTGGGTGGACAACGGGAATCCTGCTCTATATCTGTCGCGCCGGCTGGCTACCGTTCTGGGATTGAATGTCACTTGTGGCCAGCAGGAATGCTCGGCGCCTCCTCCGGCTGAGATCGCTATCGGCGGAATGACAATTTCGCTTTCGGATGCGAAGGTGGCGAAGATTCCTTTGCGGCCCGTGAATGCCGCCTCGGTACTGGCCTTGGGCATGAATGCTGAGATCAACATCCCTTCAATCACCCTGCGGCATTACGACGTGCTTGTGGATTTTCCGGAACACAAGTTTTCCATCGGGCAGCCCGGAACCCTTCATTTCCTTGGCTCCTCGAGCAAAGTGCAGATCAATGCGGAGAACGGACTGATTCAGGTCCCCAGCGAGATTGAGCGAAAGAAATACAGCCTGGCGCTCGATCTGGGGGCTTGCATCAGTTTTCTGTCAGACGAGTTGTTCACGAAGTTGGCAACGGCTCATCCCGACTGGCCGCATATGACCGGCGCGGTCGGATCGGCGAACATGTGGGGCGCCGATGATGAAGCAAAGTGGCAGGTGATGCGCGTCGATCGGGTGCAGTACGGGCCGTTGTTCCTGACGAACGTTCCTTTCGTCTCACTTGCAAAACCTGTGATGGACTTTTTTGAAAAGCGAGCCGGTATGACGACAACCGGATTGATTGGCTCGGAGGTGCTGCTCAACTATCGCGTCGGACTCGACTATGCACGATCAATGGTTTATTTCGACATTGGGCGGATGTACAACTTTCCCGATTTTGATGTGGTGGGACTTGTGCTGCGTCCGGAGGAGGACGGGAGATACAAAATTCTGGCGGTAGCGGATGTCGACGGAAAGCTATCGGTGGACGGTGTTCAAGCAGGCGATCATCTTGAATCGGTCGATGACATTCCGGTTCACGGAGCGACCATGGGACAGGTGTGGTCGATGCTGGGAGGAACGCCCGGACAGGAGCGGAGATTGACAATCGAGCGGGGTCGAAAGTCGCTTACGGTTGTGGCGAAGGTTCAGCAATTTCTAGGCGTGGCGGCCGACGATAAAGAGGGGAAGAAAAAGCGCTGATGGTGGAAGCCGATTTTGTCATTCCCAGCGCAGCGAGGAATCTGCTGTTTGCATGCAGCGACGCCGCCGGCGAACAGCAGGTTCCTTCTTTCTCGCTTCGCAAGTGGTCGGAATGACAAAAATTAGGAAACTCGGCCATGCAGATTATTTTGCACCGGGAACCACGGACAACACCTCAGTTTCCAGAGTCGCTGTTGTGGTCGGGTCAAGGCTCTCGCTGATGAATACGGTATCGCCCTTTACTTCGATCAACACACTTCCCTGTTCTGTGGACCACGTGTGGCGGCCTGACAATGGCGGCGGCATGGAGGGACTCTTGTCATCTGTGCTCTTGTTTGGCAGGTCCGTCGCGGACGATTGTCCCGTCTCTGCCGACTTTTTATAGCGCTGCGTGATCGAACTCGCATAGATCCCGGCAAAACGTGAAGCGCTCTCCGGGTTCGACCAGCGGGAGACATAGAGCAGTCCTAGCGGTGCGGTGGCGTTCTCTTTCGATTTTGCGGCGTAGTAATACCCACCGCGCCAATCGGGATAAATCTTTTTGGCTATGTCTTTACCGCAATACTGTTCGACCAGCAGATCGACATCGAACTCACCCATCGCCCCGATGTCGAATTTCTCATAGTCTTTGAAGTCGCGTTTGAAATCGGGCACGAACATTTGAGGAATCTTTTCGCCGGAGAGATAAGTCTCCGGCTGCATGATCTGGCGCGTCGTGTGCGGAGGATCGTGCAACACCTTCGCGAAAGCCTCTTCTTTGCCGCCCTTCTGCATGAGATCGAGAATGAAATTCATGCCAAAGTTGTAAGGGAACGTCAGAGACTCCTTCATGAAGATCGGCGCATCGTTGAAAACCTTCGTACTAGGGGTGCCTGTCAGCGTTTCCTCTTCCATCGCTTTCACGAGTTCCGGTGAGGTGACGATGGAGTGGCCGGTGGGGGCAATTGCGTATTGGAACATCATCGCCTGGGCCTGGCCTTCGATGACTGCCTCGCGTGCGTTGTCGATCTCGTCGTTTTCGATGTCTTCTGGAGTAGGATCCTTCTTAATCTCGCCGAGATCCTTTTCGCCGCGCTTCATCCATTTCTGAAGATTGACGTCCTGATCCTGCAGGGCATGAGTGAGTTCGTGGGCCATGACCGGTTCCTGCTCTTCGATCGGCACCCAATCGAGCAGGTTAACAGTCTTGGTTTTGGGATCGTAATAACCGGCGACTTCTTCCTTGAGCAATGCGACCAGGAATGTTTGAAGATCAAAATCTCGCGGCAGCAGGCCGAATTTCTTGAGCACCAACTCAGAGCGGCGAAGACGCTGGACGTCTTCGTCGTTCAGATGGCCCGTAAGGTACGCGACAACTTCCTCGCGACTGGTCAATCTCCGCTTCACGTTGTGCTTGATGGGCAGTCCTGTCTGTTTGCTGTCGAACTCGAGGATTTCGTCGACAGAATGAAACAGTTCCTCCGCCTGGCGCGGAGTAATTTTGACCTCGGACTCCTCCTTTTGCTCGGCTTGCGGCGGCTGATCGGGTGGAGGGACGGGCTTCGTCGGTTGCTGCGTTTGTGACTGGCCGGAGGGTTGGTTCTGCGCGGTGGCTGGCAGCCAGCACAGTGGCAATGCCAGTACGACCCATAAAAATGACCTTAGAACCGAGCGACAGTGCATCCGGACTCTTTTCATTCCATTCGAGTGTATATGTTCCCCTATAGTTGCACGCATGAATGCAAAAGCTGTCAATCTGTGGACGTCATCAGAGCACGTGAAGGACTATTTGCAGCAAGCGGACTTGATCTCGCACCGAGGCGAGGGTGAAGCTGCCTTGCTGGAGTTTATTCCGGCAGGCACGCGTCGGATTCTGGACCTTGGGACCGGCGATGGACGGCTCTTGGCCTTGGTGAGGAGTGAGCATCCGGAAACTGATGCCGTGGCTGTGGACTTTTCTCCGGCGATGCTGGAAGCCGCGAGGAAGCGTTTTGCCGAAGATTCGCGGGTCACGGTTGTTGAGTACAACATGGATGCTTCCTTGCCTGCTTTGGGCAAGTTCGATGTAGTGATTTCAAGCTTTGCGATTCATCATCTGGTGCATGAGCGGAAGCGGGCCCTGTACGCGGAGGTTTATGGACTTCTGAATCCCGACGGCGTGTTTTGCAACCTGGAGCACGTTGCCTCGCCGTCGCAGAGACTACACGAGGAGTTTTTGCAACGGATCGGGTTTACGGTTGAGACGGAGGATCCGTCGAACAAGTTGCTGGACTTGGAAACGCAGCTTCGGTGGTTCCGTGAGATTGGCTTTGTGGATGCGGATTGCCACTGGAAGTGGAGAGAGTTGGCACTGCTGTGCGGAAGAAAAGATTAGTCGGTCTGTCATCTTGAACGCGGCGAATCGGAATGCTCCACTCGGGATGCCAGACTTCATCTGTGTACTTGGTGCCCAACCCACTCTCCTGCCTCGCGAGTTCCGAGCGTACCGCCAATATCCTGCGTGGTTTTCTTCTGGTGCACTGCCGCCAACACCGCCGCTTC